>DASWZM010000323.1:0-9050 GCA_036404455.1 Occallatibacter sp.
AGAAAATGCGACAGCTTCAACCCGTCATCTGGTCCAAAGGCACGTTTCTCTCCCCCCAGCATTTGCAGGCACAGGAGCGCTTCGTTGAAGACAGCGCGCGATTCTACCTGGATTCCCTGAATTCCCGCTCCTGGGGCTTTCGCGAGATCCAGATCGATACCAAAGCCCTGTCGGAGGGCAGGCTGGCAATAACGCTTGCTTCGGGAATCTTTCCCGATGCGCTCCCGCTCGACATTCCTGCCTCAGAATACCCACCCCCGGCCAGAGTTCTGGACGAATGCTTCCAGGATGGACGCAAAGACTGCACCTTCTACCTCGCGGTGCCGGAGTACCTGCAGGGCGGCATGAACGTCTCAGTGAATCGTGGCAGCGTCAGCACTCGTTTCCTTGCTCAAATGCAGATGGTCCGCGACGAAAACACGGGGAGCGGAGAAAAGCCTGTCCAGGTAGCGCGCAAGAACCTGCAGATTCTTGCCGACGGCGAAAACCGGGAGGGTTCGGTGGTTCTTGGCTTCACGCGCATCCTCCGCTCCGAGACCGGCATGTTCCAGGTCGACCCTGCCTATATCCCACCACTCATCGATATTCACGCCTACCCCACCCTGAAGCGCATCCTCAGCAATATGATCGAGTTACTGGTTGCGCGAAGTGGTCAGCTTTCCGGCGGCCGGCGGCAGAAGAATCAGTCGTTGGCGGACTTTACGGCTTCCGACATTGCCAATTTCTGGCTTCTCTACACCATCAACAGCCATCTCCCCGTGCTGCGCCACTTCCTCGAATCGAGCAATATTCAGCCCGAACTGCTTTTCAACGAGTTCTCGGACCTTGCTGGAGCATTGACCGCTTTCTCCAGCAAGATCGCCCCCAAAGACCTGCCCCCCTATAACCACGATCAGCTCGGCTCCTGCTTCGCGGACCTCGACCGCCTCATCCGCATCATGCTGGAGACGGTGGTCCCCAGCAACTTCGTCGCACTCCCGCTCAAAATGGTCAGAGATACCATCTACGCAACCTCGATCGACAAGGATGCTTACTTTGAGGGTTCCCGTTTCTATCTGGCGGTTTCGGCCGATATCCGCGATGCAGACCTGATCGACCGGGCCCAGAAGTTGCTCAAGGCCTGTTCCGCAACCCAGCTCGAAACCCTGATCCGCAACGCCCTGCCCGGATTGCGCCTGCAGCACGTTCCCACGCCGCCCCGGTCCATCCCGGTCAAACTGCGCCATCAGTACTTTGCCATCGAGCAGGGCGGGCCAGTTTGGGAGTCGGTGCAGCGCGCCCGCAACTTCGCCGTCTACGCGCCTTCCGAAATCCTCAATCCCCAAATGGAGCTGGTCATCCTGCTCGCGCAACCTGCCTGATGGCACATGATCAGCGGGCCGCGCTAGTGCTTCAGCAGGAAGATGACCGTCACCAGCAGCACAACCAGCAAAACGATAATCAGGACAAGCAGCAGAGGCACGAACTGCTGTAGCTTCCCCGGCCCAGCTTCAACCGGCTTGACCGTAGGCGCTTGAGGAACGGCGGGCGCCGGGATGGGCGGCGGCGCATACATTCCCGGCGCTTGCGGCAAACTCCCACCTGGTGCTTGGATCGCTCCGCCCTGTGGCCCATAATTCATCGGATATGCAGGTGCCTGCGGCGGCTGCGGGGGGGCAAATCCGCCCGGCTGAGGCATTCCTCTCAACCCTTGCATCCCTGCCGGGGGTGGCGGAGGGGCAAGGGGATAATTCGGCATCGGAACAGCCGGAGGTGGCGGCGCAAAGCTCGGCGCAGCAGGCGGCGCCGGAACCGGATTCGCCGCGGCTGGAATCTGCCCGCCCCTCATCGCCATCTCCCGCAGCCTTGAGGCATCGAGAATCCGCGTAAACTCGCTCGGTCCCGAAGCCGCGGGCGCAACCTGCGGCGCGGGCTCGTTCAAGGGGGTTGGAAACTGGGCCTCGCGCGCGGCCGGGTATCCGACCCCGCCAGCCTGGTGCGGCTGCGGCGGAGCCCACTCCGGCGCCTGGGCCGCGGGCGCAGCGGGCGGATTGGGCGTGGCCAGGGAAGCGAGTGTCTGCGTCCAGACGCCTGGCCCTGCCCCCTGTGGAGGGCTCACAGGGCGAATTTCCATGGGCGGAGCAGACGGCCTTGAAGGCTCATCCAGCATTTGGATCAGTCGCGTAATCCCAACTCCGGCCACTGGCGCCGCGCTTGGAACAGGCTGTGCCTCCGGCAACGGCTGGGAGAAGGGATCGCGGTTCGGCGCCGCCGGCCCCGCCGTTCCGGGAGTTAGACCATAGTCCACGCTCCCCGGCAAAGGCTGGCGCTCTTCACGATAAGCAGGCTCGGCGGCAACGGGCTGCTGTTCCAGCGACAGCATCCGCGTGAAGGATCCTGCGTTTCCGCCAGAGGAAGCCGCTGGTTCGCGGTCGGCCGGGGCCGGTACCGGCGGACTTGCCCCTGCGCCTCCGAAAGTACTGAACAACTGCGTGAATGTTCCCGGTTGGTTCTCGGAGGGAGGCGGAATCGCACCGGCCGCTTCGCCAAACCCCGGTGTTTCCCCAGGCCCCGGGGGCAGTGTCTGCGGACCGCCATACTCTGAACCTTCCGATGCGGTGGTCCGCAGCAACGCCGTGAATCCACCTGGCGTTGGACCCGCCGGTGCTCTGGGAGGCTCTGCCGGAACGGATGGGGCGGCAGGCTGCATCGTCTTCATGGCATCGAAGGCCGGAGTCGTACTCGCCTCTGTCGCACTCAGTGTCTGCAGCAAGGACGTGAATCCTGAAGCCTGCACAGGAGGCCGCGTCTCCGGCGCAGGAATCTCTCTTGCCGCAGTCGCCGGAGCCGGCTTATCGCTGGCCAGAGTGCGCAGCAGCTCGGTGAATCCCGCGCTGCCCTGGACGCCTGGCGCGGCAGCAGGCGCCCTCTCCGCACCGGGCTCTCTTTCCGCCGACGCCAACCGAATCCTGTCGAGCAACTCCGGCGCGCTTTCTTCCGCACCGCCACCGAACACCACCTTGTGCACCACGGGCTCTGCAAGAGCCTGCGCTCCCAGAGCTGGCTGTGGCTTTACAGTTTCGGTTGGCCGATTTCTCTCGCTCTCAGCCTCTGCTCCCTGGCCCGGCACCCGCCGCTCTACCGGTGCGGGCTCGTTGACCACCCCAAAAACGCCAGTTGCCCCGAAGCCCCCTTCGGAACCGGAATCCTCCGGCCATGGAAACTTTGCCGCGTCTGGTCCAGCAGGTGTCGTCGGTTTGTCCATGCTTGTCAGGCCTCCGGTGCGATGCGGGTAGCATAAATCATTCGTTGCGCCCGATTTACCTGTTCACCTAAAAAAGATTTTGCGTATAATGCGGTTGCGCCTTGTCACACCGGACGAATATGCTCCTCGAAGAGTTTTCCGGTATCGTCCGGACTGGCCGCCTGACCTGTCGATGATGGGCAAGCGGCTATGAGTGGAGACCCGTTTTGCATCGATCCGGAAGCGAACCTGACCTCTAACTGTCTCCCATGGTGGTTTCTCTATTATGAAGTTCCTCTCGCGGGTCGTCTGGTCGGAAGGAATGCATCTCGGTCCTCACCATTTCCAGACGCAGAGCCGGTATTTCGAAGATACGCTCTGGTTTCTGAATTCCAATCTACGCCAGGACCCATGGGGATTTCTCCATTTTTCCATCGACACCGAGGCCCTGCGGAACGGTCTTGCCATTCTCAGCTTCGCCTCCGGCATCCTTCCCGACGGGCTCATCTTCGATCTGCCCGACTGCGACTCGGTTCCCGACCCTGCCCATCTGAACAATCTCTTTGCTTCCACCGACAGCGAGATCATCCTCCACCTGGCGATCCCGCCGCGCCATGACCAGGGCCTCGACTGCGATCTGGGGGGCGGCGCCGGCACGCGCTACAGCGCCGTACAGCGCCAACTCCGGGACGACTCCATTGGCCTGGGGGAGAACAGCGTCTCCTTTGCCCGCAAGAATCTCGTCCTCCTCAGCCAGGCTCAGCTCTCTGAAGACACGGTCTCCTTCCCCATTGCCCGCGTTCTCCGCGACGGCACTGGAGGATTCGTCAGCGACCCGGAGTTCATTCCGCCTTGCCTGCGCATCAGCGCCTGCGAAGGCCTGGTCCTCATCCTCTACCGGCTGGCGCAGGCCATCGACGAAAAGATCGCGTCCACCCGCAATCTGCGGCTCGGTTCCGGCCGCTTTGAGCTCGGCACATCCGCCCTCGACGTCGCCAACTACTGGTTCCTCCACGCTCTCTGTTCGGCGCTGCCCGCCTTGCGCCATCATCTCCAGGACCGCCGCTCTCACCCCGAGGACGTTTACCGGGATCTCGCCCGCCTGGCCGGAGCCCTCAGCACATTTGCCCTTGAATCCACCCGGGACGAGATTCCGGCCTATCGCCATCGGGACCTCAGTTCCACTTTCAGGGAGTTGGATGCTCTGATCCGGCGGTATCTCGAGATTGTATCCCCATCCAACAGCGTCACTCTCCAGTTCCGCAAGGTGGACAACTACATCTATGCGGCTGAGGTAAAAGACGAGCGTTGCCTGCGGCGCTCGCGATGGATCTTCGGCATCCGCTCCTCGCTCACTGACTCGGTCATCCTCCGTCAGACGCCGAAGCTCCTCAAAGTCTGCTCCGCCGAGGGTGTTGCCAAGCTTGTCCAGCGCGCCCTGCCCGGCCTGGAGCTCATGCACCTTCCCGTCCCGCCTGCCGCTCTCCACGCCCAGGCCGACATGCACTACTTCTCCATCTCCCTCAGCGGCGCCTGCTGGCAACATATACTCCAGACCAAACAGGTAGGAGTCTATCTGCCCGGCGACCTGGGGGACGCAACCTTCGATCTCACCATCATCACGGAGGCATCCGCATGACTCCTTCTCCAACTCCCGCCCCTCAAGAGATCAAAATCAACAACCTGGCCCTGGCCTTCCAGGAAGTCTTCACCGTCATCCTGCGCACCCGCTTCTTCACGCAGCGTGTTGAAAACGCCGAATCCTTCCGCGCCACGCTGCGCAAGATGATATCCGCGGCCGTGAAAGACGCTTCTGCCTTGGGTTACAGCGATGAAGCTTCGAAGATGGCCATCTACGCCATGATCGGATTCCTCGACGAAAGCGTCCTGAATTCCAAGGACCCTACCTTCGCCGACTGGGCCCGCCGTCCTTTGCAGGAAGAGATGTTCGGCGGCCACTTTGCGGGGGAATACTTCTTTCGCAACGTCACCGACCTGCTCAATCGCCCCGAATCGGCTGAGGTTGCCGATGTGCTGGAACTGCATGCCCTTTGCCTTCTGCTCGGCTACCGCGGCCGCTTCGCATTCGGGGATGCCTCGGAGATTCACACCATTCTCCAACGCATCCGCGAAAAGATCACCCGCATCCGCGGCGCCTACGCCCTGTTCCGCCCTGTGGAAACTCCAGCCGCCCCGCCGGCCCCCAAGCGCGACCCCTGGGTAGGCCGGCTGGCGTGGATTGCCGTCCTCCTCGCCGTCTTCACCGTTTTGGCCTACATCGGATACGTGCTCATCCTCGGCCAGTCCATCCCCACAGCCGCAGAAGGCCTCCAGCAACCCTCGGTAACTTTGGCGTTTCACCCGCCGCAAAGCCTTTCGGAGATATCCCTATGAAACGCATCCTGATTGGGATACTTATCTTTCTTCTCTATATGGCCCTGGTCATCGGGGGAGCATTCGCGTTGCACTTTGAAGGCACAAGACTGGTGCTTTTTTGCGCGATTCTCGGTTTGCTGGGCCTTTTGGCAACTATCTTCGTGCTTTGGTATCTGCACAAGGTCAGCGGCGGCTCCGGGCAATCCGCGGGACCCGACACGCCCGACGCCATCAATCTGAGCAATCTGCTCCGCGATGCCGATTCCAGGGTTCGCCAGTCCGGCCGCGCCAAATCCCTGGCGTCCATGCCGCTGATTTATGTCATTGGAGATGAAAACTCCGCCAAGACGCAGACCGTGCTCCAGTCCGGTCTGGACCCCGAGTTACTCGCGGGAAACGTCTATCAGGACGGTCTCATCGTTCCCACCCAACTCGCCAATCTCTGGCTGGCCGGCAATTACGTCCTGGCAGAGGCCGGGGGCGCGCTTCTCCGTCAACCCCCTCTCTGGCTCAGACTTGTCAGGGCCACCATCCCGGCCCGGCTCGGCTCGATCTTCGGCGACAGCCGTCTCCCTGCACGGTCCGTGGTGGTCTGCGTCAGCATCGAACGCATCCTTGCCCCCAATACCACTGAGCAGATTCGCGCGCTGGCTCAAACCCTCAATGAGCGTCTCCGCCAGCTCTCCCAGACGCTGGGCATTTCGCTCCCCATCTACGTGCTGTTCACAAAGCTGGATAGAATCACTCCCTTTGCGGACTATGCAAGCCGCCTCGCGGAAGAAGAAGTCAAGCTCCCCATCGGTTCCCTGCTGTCTTCTCTCAGCGCCGGCTCCGGCCTCTACACGGAGCAGGCGACTGCCCTGATCGGCAATCGATTCGACCAGCTTCTCTACGCTCTTTCCGAGTTTCGTCTCGATATTTTGTCCCGCGGCGGCGAGCTCCAGGACTTGGCCCGCGCCTATGAATTTCCCCGCGACCTGCGCAAGCTGCGTGCCGGCATCGTTTCCTTCCTCGCCGAGGTTGCCCGTCCCAGCCAGATCGGCGTCAACCCCTTCCTGCGCGGATTCTTCTTCGCCGGAATGCGCGCCCACCTGGTCGAGGACGTTCTCGATATCGGCCCGGCTCAACCCCAGGCCGCCGCGCCCATCGATGCCGGGGCAACCCGCATCTTTTCGCTCGCCGCCGCACAGCTCCAGCAGCCGGCTCCGCAACCCAGGCGAGGCGGCACGCGCAAGGTCCCGCAGTGGGTCTTTCTTCCCCACCTGTTCTCGAAGATCCTTCTCGCCGATAAGTCAGCCCTTGAAACCAGCCGGGCAAGCACCAGGACCAGCTTCCTCAAGCGCACGCTTCTGGCCTGCACCAGTGCGGTCATTCTCATCCTTCTGGTGCTGTTCACGGTCTCGTTCTTCAACAATCGCGCTCTCGAAAAGCGCGTAGCCACGGCCGCGGCCGCGCCGGTTTCTCCGGTCTCCGCGGGCACATTCGCTGCCCAGGGCGAACTCGAATCCCTGGACAAGCTCAGAGCGGTCCTGGCCGAACTCGAGGGTTATCGCAAGAATGGCCCACCCCTCATGGATCGCCTCGGCCTGTACCGTGGCGAGGCGCTCTACCCCGTAGCCTGCCAGGCCTGGTCCAACAAGTTCCGCACTCTTCTGCTGGCTCCGGCACAAGCCAACATTCTGGCCAAAATCGGCGCGCTGCCGTCTGCTCCAACCCCCGATGCCGACTACGGCGCCACCTACAGGCCGCTGAAGGCGTACCTGATCACGGCCACCAACCCCGATCCCGACACCGCCCAGGACACGGTTGATTTTCTTCCCGCCGCCCTGCTCACGGAATGGGCCGGCAACGCCACTCCCGCGCCGGATCTTTCCCGCCTCGCCCAGACGCAGTTCGACTTCTATGCCAACCTTCTCCCTGGGACTTCCTCCTGCCTGGCCAAAACCGGCAGCCCCCGCAACGACCCGCTGGTCGCCCGCGCCCGCCTCTATCTCAATGGCTTCCAGGGATTCCAGCACGTCTATCAAAGCATGCTCGCCGCCGCCAACCATAAGGTTCCGGGATTCAACTTCAACGGCAGGTTCCCCGGCTCTTCGCAATACATCGTCGACAGCTATCCCGTACAGGGCGCCTTCAGCAAGGATGGCTTCGCCTTCATGCAGGACGCGATCCTTCACCCCGACCCTTACTTCCGCGGAGAAGAATGGGTTCTCGGCCCCGCGTCCGGACCCCCGATCGACCGTGCCGCCCTTTCTGTCCAGTTGAAACAGACCTATACCGCCGACTACATCCAGACCTGGCGAACCTACCTCACCAAGGCGCAATTCATTCCCTACAAGAATTTTGCCGACGCCGGCAACAAGCTCGGCGCGCTCGATTCCAATACCTCCGCCCTGCTGGAGCTTTTCTCTCTCATCTCTACCAACACCGCCGTTGCCGCGCCGGAGATTTCCTCCGCATTCCAGGCGCCGCAGGCTGTTGTTGCGCCTTCCAATGGCGACAATCGCCTCATTGGCTCCTCCAACCAGGCTTACATCCAGTCTTTGCAGGCTCTTGAAGGGGTGCTGAAGAACCTCTCCCTCAACCCCACCAGCGCCAACGATCCCACTGCCGCCGCGCCCGTAACCCAGGCCGCCGTCACCGCCGAACAGGCCGCCGAAAACCTCCGCAACGGCTTTGTTCCGGACCCCGCCGGCAGTATGGATAAAACCAGCTTCGCTCTCCTTGAAGCGCCCATCACGTCGGCCAAGAACCTGGCTGCCCAGGCGCCCGCCAACGCCGCCGGCGGCGGGGCCAAGACCTTCTGCGCCCAGGTCGGACCCGTGCTGGCCAAGTTCCCCTTCAATCCCCAGTCCACCACCGAGGCTTCCACTGAGGAAGTTGCCCAGGTCTTCGCTCCCGGCTCGGGCTCCTTTGCCCAGTTCGCCACATCCCTTCGCGCGCTTGTGGTCCAGCAGGGCTCTCAGTACGCGCCTGCCCCCGGCTCAACGGTAAAAATCAGCCCCGCTTTCCTCGGCTTCCTCTCGAGCGCCCAGAAGATCTCTTCCACCCTGTTCCCTGCCGGTAACCAGCCTTCGCTTGACTTCACCCTCACTGAAGTCAAGGCGGCCGGCGTCTCCGATGCAGTGCTCAATATCGACGGCAAACAACTCAATGCGGGCGGTCAAACAGCCACTTTCCATTGGGTCTCCCAACCCTCCAGCACCATCACCCTGGCTACCCAGAAGAACACCGCGCCGCACATGACCGGCCCCTGGTCTGTCTTCCACTTTGGTTTCGCCGCGCCGCAAATCTCGCCCAACCGCCTGAAATTCTTCTTCAGTTTCAACAATCAAACTCCTGAGGTCGTCCTGTTCGACGCCTCCGGGCCCGGAGCACCCTTGCTGAACCCGGAATTCATGAAAGGCTTCCACTGTGTTTCGAACGTCGCTCGCTGACGTGAACCCATTGG
>DASWZM010000324.1:0-5066 GCA_036404455.1 Occallatibacter sp.
CCCGGAAAAAGCGCGAATTGCCGGGGCCTTCAGGCCCGGACTTTGGTCCATTTTCCGCGAGAGAAAGCAAGTACAACTGTAGTACTAGAACAATTTCACCGGCCATGCAAGACCATGGGGGCCCCATCGCGGCGCCCTCCGGGCCCAGCGTCTTTGTTGTTGCGACTACAGCATTTTCGATTCTGCTGCTTACCGAAACCTGCAAGCCAAGCGGCTTTTTCCCTGGAGCGTGTTTCAAGAAACTGCTCTGCGCCAGAGCGCGACCGGGTGCCGGGGCACCCTTCAGGGTCGGGCGTCGTGCCAAAAAGAGAGCGCCGTAAACTTGGAGCTCTAGCCCCTTGAAACCTCTCCAAAAACCTGCAAGGCCGGATACGGCGCTTCGCCCAGGGATGCGCTCCCCATCGCATCCGGAAAAACGGCGGCCCTCTTGCAGAGAATTATGTGCCCGCGGCGCATAATGTGAATTGAGTAGGACGCGATAGCCCGACATCAAAGGTGGTTAGCTCCAGCATGCGAAGCACAGGTCAGAAAGCTGCGCACAAACAGGCGCAGAAGGGGAGGGCCTTGTTTTCGTGGATTTGGTAAGCAAAATATCCCCTCGCACACCGAAAAAAGCCGCCTAACTCCTTAAACGTCTAATATCTGCAAATAACTCGTTTTTGAATCAAGAATTTGGAGCGAGATCCCTGTCGTAACCCACTGAAAACAAGGAATTTCCTTGCAGAGACGGGGTGGGGGTAGGGGTGGAGGTTACTCATGTGTTAACCGGGCGTCAACTCCTTACTGCTTGCGCTCTCACGGCAATGCAGACCCTCTGCTCCCCTGCGGGCGCTGCCCGCGAGTTCTTGGACAGGTTCTGAGGGACTCGAACCGACACCCGCCAAGCCATTTTTGAAACACGCCGTAGAACTGCGGCGCGTTAACCTTGGTTGGCCGGGAAGGCCGGAAGCAATTCCTCAAGTCAGCTCCATACCGTTTGCATCTCACGCACAGGAGCTACCCCGCGGCTAACTCCGGAAGGGCATCAGCCTCGGCGTCAAGCGAGAATTTCACAGGCGTGACAGGCATAGCCAATCCATCCTTGCCGCCCTCACCGGCTTCCAGGAAGGCATCGAAGAGAAACGCATACAGACCTTGCCGCCCCGCAAGCCTTTTCTTCCGCGCGCGCAGAAAATCAAACCGAAAGGAAGAACTCGGTTCCAGCTCATCCAGAAACGCTGGAGAAAAGAACTCCTGTGTGTCGGCCACAGCCATCACGATCAGCGATCGCCAACTCATCCGCAGCAGATCCTTCAGTACCGCGGAACCGTTGGGCAACCGATCCATCCGGTCTGCAACCCGTTCGCTGAAGTTCAGCAACTGAGTCACCATGCTGTCCAGCGGCTCCCGCGTTGCGGCAGCGCGCGAGAACAGCGTAGCCGAACCGCGCCGCAGATCATCGCACAGGTCCTGCAAATCGTCTCCTAATTGCAGCAAAGCACCCCACTCGAACGCCAATCGGCTTTCCTCTTCGCTCAGCCAGCCATGCGACAGGCAAGCATCCGCGAGCACCGATGTCCCACCTTTGGCAAAGCTTATACGCAACAGTTCCGAATCGTCGCAATGTCCACAGTCATTAAGTTGCGCGATGCTCAGTTCCTGCGCTCGATGGATGGCCAGCAAACACTCAAAGACCTGGGGGTAGAGCAGGCGAGGATACTGTTCTTCTATCAACTGAACCATGGTCCACACGGCCGCTTCCCGATGGTTCCGGGCGGTGGGCTTCTGGCCGCGCAACCTGTCCCGAAATCGCGCGCTGAACTCGAGTTTCTCCGCTTTGGACACTCTCTTATCGTCCAGATAGTTGTCGCTATACGGATACAGGAGGCTGTATCCCACGATCGATGGTGTCAGTCCCATCGGCTCGCCGAGCAGCGGTTGCAAGCCGCAGGCAGTCCAGGCATTGCGGCAGGCCTGGATCGTATCGGCCATGCTTATGGTGGGATCGGACCGTCTCGCCCACCGCGCAAACTGCGTGCCTGCGGGCAGGAAGCCTTCGGTCAGCAGTTGAACTGTCTCCCCCTCCAGACCAAGCGCGATGGCCGCGAATCGAGGGAATGCCGCAACGGTTCGCTGCTGCGCTTCCAGGCATTCCGCCCGGGTCCGCGGCCTCTTCCGCGCCTCCAGCTCAACGGTTCGCAACCCCTCATCGTACGCATTCTCCCTCTTCTGTTGCTCTCTCAGGCTGTACCGCGGCCCGCGTTGCCCCTGGCGCCGAGCGCAGTCATTCCAGACCACGATGGTCTCCACAACCTGCTCTTCCACCCATGACCAACTGTAGACTTGCTTCATTCTGGTGAAGGGTACGAAACGCCGGTTCAAACGGTTCCAGCATCCACTCCATGCCCCGGATGGTTGGCCGGAATCCCAATCACCTTCCGCGCCAGCTCCACCAACCGCGTAGTCGCGCTTCGCGCCCGCAATCCAACCCCAATATCCCCCTCAACTTCCAGGCCTAACCACCAATACGTGACCTGCATCACAAACAACCGCCTCCCAGAATGCGACCATAGCCCCAACACCTACCCCGCAAGGGCTCTTGCACCACTTTTTCCCGGTTTCCTCCTAAGGAGGCTGCATTTGAAACTCGACCCGTCAGCATTCATCGCCGACCCGGAACTGATCCAGGCACTCGACAAGCAAGCCACCCCCATCGCCTGTGGCGAAGATCGTGTCCTCTTTTGTCAGGGAGACGCCCCGGTCGGGCTGTTCATCCTCAAAGCCGGAGAGGCCACCCTCACCATGCACTCCCCGGCCGGCAAACAAATCATGTCCGGTCAGGCCGCCGCCGGTTCGCTCCTTGGCCTTCCCGGCCTCATCGGCAGCGAGCCCTACACGCTCACTGCCATCGCCCTCGCTGGCGCACAGCTGAGCTTCGTCCCCCGTGACAACTTCACCACCGTCATGCGCACTGACCCGTTCCTGGCTCTCAAGGTCCTCAAAGTCCTCGCCGCCGAAGTCCGCTCCGCCCGCAACGCCATCCTGCAACGCGGAAGCCAGCGCCCAAGCCGTCGCGCCGGTCAATTGACTCTCTCCCGTATGCCCTGAGAGACTCACCGCAATGCAATATCGCGGAAAAGTGGAGTATGCCCAGCAGCGGAGGATCCGCGAGCGGAACACCCGTCTCTACCGGCTGGCGCATTGGCCCATCTGGATCTGGGTCTTTTTCCTCGCCCCCGGCCCGTTGACCTTCTCGCTCTTTGCTCACGGCTTCGCGTGGGGCAACGGGGCCTGGCTTGCCGCGGTACTCATCGGCACCGGCATCGCCGCTCTGCGCGGCCGGTTGCCCGGCGCCGAACCCCGCCCTTACATCCTCCGCTTCGACGAGGACAGGCCCAATCCCCTTTACCGCCGCGTCTGCTACACCTTCGCCTGGAGCGCCGTGCTCACCTTTGCTCTGCTCAACCTCGCCGGCCTCGTCTTCTCCGTCGCCACCGGGGTCTGGTACATGAAGCAGATCTACACTTACGCCTACTTCCCTCTCTGCGCCCTCATTCTCCTCCTCGGCGCCCTCGGCAGGCTACCCCGTGTCGGCCCGTCCACCAAAACCGAAGGCACTGAGCGCCGCTACTTCTACGGCTCCGTCTGGGCCGTCACTGCCGCGCAAACGCTCCTGCTTGTCCTCTGGAAGACCCTGCCCCACACCATAATCTCCACACCAACAGCCAACTGGATGAAATTGCTCTTCTTCGTCGCAGCGATCCTGTACATGGGCTTGCTGGCCGCGCACGGCAAGCTCTACCGCACCCGCCCCATCCTCCCCGGCGAGCTCATGGTCTCCGACTGAGCCAGCACCGCCGGTCCCGCTCCACCACGACCGCCCTCCACCTGTTAAACTCTCACTCGTCATGGTCCTCGCAAGCATGCTTGTCACAGCTGTCGCGTATCTCCTCGGGTCCATCCCCGTCGGATTCCTTCTGGTCCGCCTCTTCCGGCACCAGGACATCCGCGCCGTCGGCAGCGGCAACATCGGCGCCACCAACGTCCTACGCTCCGGCGGCACGGGCCTCGGCGCAGCCACCTTCCTCCTCGACATGCTCAAAGGCTCGGCCGCCGTCTACGTCGGCGCCCTTATCGGTGTCTTGCTCGCACCCAACGCCCTGGTCCGTAACATGCAGGCCCTCGCCGCCCTGTCCGCCGTCCTCGGTCACGTCTTCCCTGTCTGGCTCCGTTTTCGCGGCGGAAAGGGCGTAGCCACCGGCTTCGGCGTCTTTCTCGTCGCCGCGCCCACCTCGGCTTTGGCCGCCATCGCCGTCTTCGCCCTCGTCTTGCTGCTCACACGCTATGTCTCGCTGGCCTCCATCCTCGGCGCGGCCAGCTTTCCCTTCTTTGCCTGGGTCCTGGTCCGCGGAGACCGGACGCCCTTCTTCATCGCCGTCCAGTTCGCCGTCTCCCTCCTCATCATTGCCAAACATCGCCAGAACATCCGCCGCCTGCTCAGCGGCGAGGAATCCCGCTTCGGGACCCCTGCGCGAAAGACGGGACCCGCATGAGCCGCATCGTCGTCCTCGGTTCCGGCGCCTGGGGAACCGCCATCGCCCTCTCGCTCCACCGCCGCGGAGGCCACCAGATCACCCTCTGGGCCCACAGCCCTGAAGCCGCCCAGGAGATCGTCGACGCCCACGAAAACACCCTCTTCCTCCCCGGCTTTCCCCTCCCCGGCGCTATCGCCATCACCGGCAGCGGAGCGGCCGTCGCCGAAGCCGAAATCGTCGTCTCCGTTGTACCCTCCGAGTTCCTCCGCCCCACCCTCGCACGTCTCCGCCCCCATCTCCACACCGGCCAGATCGTCGTCAGCGCCACCAAAGGCGTCGAGAACCACACCTTCCTCCGCATGACCCAGGTCATCGCCGCCAGCCTCGCCGAATCCGCTCCGCAATCCGCCCAGGAGATCCATTCGTCTCATGGCAAGACGGGGTACCGGGGCACCCTTCTGGATCGGGGTGTCGTGCCTCAAATGCAACAGAGTGAACGTAGGGCTTTAGCCCCCGAGGGTGGCTTTTCCGGACCCCGCCAAACAAACCCCG
>DASWZM010000325.1:0-1708 GCA_036404455.1 Occallatibacter sp.
CAATACAAACTACTTCATCTACAAGGCGCACAATACGCTGACCCAGTTCCTCTTCAATGACGCCAACATGCTGGCTGGCCAGGCCGTCGCCATCGGCGGACCGGCGTCGGCAGTCTCCGGCTCCACAGCCACGCCCACCCGGGTGGTGCTGCGCCACTGGGGCTTCAACGGAACCTTCGTCGCTAGCTCCATCAACACCAACGCAGGGACCTTCCAGATGACGGTCAACGGCTTTGCCGGGCTCCTCATCCCGCAGACCGTAACGGTCTATACTTCCGGCATCACAACCTACCGCAACGGCTTCACCGCGCTCAGCAGCGTCACAGGCACCGTGCGAGTGGTCGGGTTGCTGGTCAAGGACCCCCTCTCGGGCAATACCGTACTGATCGCCCGCTACGTGGATGTGCTCAACTAAGCGGCGCGCCGAACAAACAATGCGGCACTTCGCTGTAAATCGCCGGAGCCAGTCCCCTTGGCTCCGGCGGTTTTTTCCCTGCAAGGATTCCCATGTGCTCCTTTCGGATTCCGCTGCCGCAGCGAGTCCCGACTCTCACCCTGTAGAATGTTGCGCATGGAAACCATCCAATACAATCTGCCGCAGAACCGCATCCCTCTCGCCTGGTACAACATTGCAGCCGACCTGCCAAAGCCCATGGCGCCGCCGCTGCACCCCGGAACGCTGAAGCCGCTCGGCCCCGACGATCTGGCGCCGCTGTTTCCCATGAGCCTCATCCTGCAGGAGGTCAGCACCGAGCGCGAGATCGAGATTCCCGGCCCGGTGCGCCAGGTCTACGCGCAGTGGCGTCCATCGCCGCTCATCCGCGCGCGCCGCCTGGAGAAGGCCCTGGACACGCCCGCGCACATCTACTACAAGAACGAGGGCGTCAGCCCAGCCGGCTCGCACAAGCCGAACACAGCCGTTCCGCAGGCGTTTTATAACAAACAGGACGGCACCAAGCGGTTGTCGACGGAGACCGGCGCGGGGCAGTGGGGCTCGGCGCTGGCCATGGCCTGCGCCTTCTTCGGCATGGAGTGCAAGGTCTTCATGGTGCGCGTCAGCTACGACCAGAAACCCTACCGCCGCGCGTTGATGGAGGTCTTCGGCGCATCCGTCACCGCCAGCCCAAGCACGGAGACCCAGACCGGTCGCGCCATTCTGGCCGAGCATCCCGACTCCAACGGCTCGCTGGGCATCGCCATCTCCGAGGCCGTCGAGATCGCCGCCAAAGACCCGCATACCAAGTACGCGCTGGGCAGCGTTCTGAACCATGTCATGCTGCACCAGACTGTCATTGGCCTCGAAGCCATCGAGCAGATGGCGCTGGCTAATGATGAGCCCGACGTGATTCTCGCATGCACCGGCGGCGGATCGAACTTTGCCGGACTGACCATGCCGTATATCGGTCGCAATCTGAAGGGCCAGAGCCACGCGCGCATCGTCGCCGTCGAGCCCGCCGCCTGCCCCAGCCTCACCAAGGGCCAGTTCACCTACGACTTCGGCGACACCGGCCACCTCACTCCGCTGGTCAAGATGCACACCCTCGGCAGCACCTTCATGCCGCCGGGAATCCACGCCGGAGGACTGCGCTACCACGGCATGGCCCCGCTGGTCTCGCACGTCAAGGACCTCGGCCTCATCGAGGCCACCGCCGTGCATCAGCTCGACGCCTTCGCCGCCGGAATCCAGTTTGCCCGCGCCGAGGGAATC
>DASWZM010000326.1:0-2768 GCA_036404455.1 Occallatibacter sp.
CGGCTTCACGGCCATTGTTGTGCTCATGTTAGCACTCGGCATTGGCGCGAATAGCACCATCTTTAGTTGGATCAACTCTACGCTGCTGAACCCGATTCCGGGGGCCACCTACATCGGCGGCCTAGTCACACTGATGAGGGGGGAGCGGAGTGAGCACCCCTCTCCGCCATTGTCTTACCTCGACTACGTGGACCTACGCGCGAGGACCCGGAGTTTGTCCGGCCTCGCGGCGCACCACGAGGATTTCGTGTCCATCACCGGCACCAGCAAGCCGGAGCGCATTTACGCCGACCTGGTCTCCGCGAACTATTTCGAGGTGCTGGGCGTGAAAACCATCCTCGGTCGCGGCTTCCTGCCGGGGGAAGAAGAAAAGCCTGGAGGTACGCCGTCGGTGGTGATCAGCTTTGCCCTGTGGCAGAGCCACTTCGGCGCCGATCCCTTCATCATTGGCAAGACCATCCAGCTCAACCGGATTTTGTGCACGATTGTGGGAGTAACCCCTCGGGATTTCCAGGGATGTTCGACCGGTATACGCTTAGACCTTTGGGTTGCCCTGGTTTATCAGGCAAAGGACATTCGCGAACGCGACAATTTCTGGCTCAACGCGGTCGGCCGGCTCAAGCCCGGGGTGGACCGCCAGCAAGCCGAGGAAGAACTTAACCTCCAAATGCAGCGCATCGTGGAGCAGTTTCCGGACTCGCATCGCGGCCCCAACCAGATTACGCTGGACCCACTCTGGCGCTCGCCCTTCGGCCCCAACGTCTACATGTACAAGAGCCTGCTCATGCTGCTGGCGCTGGCAGCGGTGTTGCTTTTGCTGGCCTGCGCCAATGTGGCGAATCTTCTGCTGGTGCGCTCGGTGACGCGGCGGCGCGAGGTTGCCCTACGCATGGCCATGGGCGCCAGCCGCTGGCGGCTGGTGCGTCAACTGCTAGTTGAAAGCCTCTTGCTCTCCCTGGCGGGTGGCGCAGTCGCCATGGTGCTCACCACCTGGACGGCCGGGACGTTTGCGGCTTTCTTTCCCCCCACCCCAAACTTGCCCTTCACGCTCAATGGAAACGCCGACCGCACCGTACTCCTGGTGACGATGGTCATCGCGATTCTCTCCGCCATGATTTTCGGTATTTTGCCGGGGCTGCGCACTTCCAGTTTCGCGCCCATCACAGTGCTGAAAGAGGAGGCGGGCAGCATGTCGGGCGGAATCCACAAGTCGCGGCTTTCCAGAGCCCTGGTCGTGGTGCAGATCTCTCTTTCGCTGCTCCTGCTGATCTGCGCCGGTCTGTTCATTCGTACGTTGCAGAACGCCCAGCGCCAGGATCCGGGCTTCGATCCCAACCATGTTTTGTTGGCTTACTTTGAGCTGGCGCCCGTTGGCTATTCGGATGCCCAAGGCATCGCCTTCCACCGCCAAGTGCTCTCGAAACTTGAAGCCCTGCCTGGTGCGGAGTCGGTGACCCTGGCGGATTTCTCCCCGCTTAACTTTACCATTCACTCGGGCATTGTCCAAGTCGATGGCTACGTTCCCCAGCGCGGCGAATCGATGGAAATCGACCGTGCCAACGTCGGTCCGAATTACTTTCGGACTATGCGGACTCCACTTGTCGCGGGCCGCGAATTTACCGTGCAGGATGGCGAGAAGTCACAGCCGGTAGCCATCGTCAATCAGGAGTTCTGCGACCGTTACTGGCCGCGTCAGGACCCGCTCGGCAAGAGGATCCGGGCCTGGGGCGAGTGGCATACGGTGGTGGGCGTGGCTCGCAACGGTAAGTACCGCCGCTTGATTTATGCTCCGGTCCCGGCGGTTTTTCTGCCTCTCTACCAGGATTACACGGATCCGGTGATCATTCACGCGCGGGTTTCAGGAGATACCCAGGCTTACGCCGCGGCGGTGGAAAGAACTGTCCATGACCTCAACGCCGATTTGCCGGTGTTCGGCGTCACGAGCCTAAAGTCCAGTATGCAGATGGGGAGCATCTTCGAGCGGATCGCTGGGACTTTCGCCGGCGCCTTTGGATTACTCGCTCTGATTCTCGCGGCAGTAGGTATCTACGGAGTGATCGCCTATACGACGCGCCAGCGCACGCATGAGATTGCCATTCGCATAGCGCTCGGAGCTCAGCGGGCCGAGGTTTTCCGGTTGGTGCTGGGACAGGGTCTGCTCTTGACCATGACCGGCTTGGCTACGGGCATCGCGGCGTCACTGGCGCTGACACGCTATCTGAAAAGTGTACTCTTCGGCGTCACCTCTACCGACCTGCTGACCTATGCCGCCGTGGCATTGTTGCTATGCCTGGTGTCGCTCGTCGCCTGTTACATCCCGGCTCGCCGCGCGACCAAGGTCGATCCCATGGTGGCGCTGCGCTATGAATAGGTGTCAGGTGCCAGGTGTTAGGTTTTTGGGAATAGGGAACAGGTGACAGGGAACAGGAAAACACGTTGGTGCGGTCAAATCATGAAAGCTGCCCTCTCCCTTGGGGAGAGGGTGTCCCGCTGCCGGCGCTTTCACCAGCCGGAGCGGGACGGGTGAGGGGTTAGTTAGAGAGTCGCACGTTTGAAAGCCGCAGACCTGCAAAGAACGCAGGTCTGCTCTACCCACTAAGATCTAACCGCTTGCCACTTGGCGGTTGAGCAGGACAACGATGAGCACTCTACTTCACGACTTGCGGTACGGCTTACGCATGCTGGCCAAGAATCCCGGCTTCACGGCGGTGGCGGTTCTCACCCTGGCCTTGGGTATCGGGGCGAACACCGCGATTTTCAGCCTGATC
>DASWZM010000327.1:0-13402 GCA_036404455.1 Occallatibacter sp.
CGTGTTTCCTTTCGCCAACTGTTGGCCTCGATTGCGCTCAACAGAATCGTCAGCGAAAGCGGCGCGACCACTGCATTCTTCTCAGGCGTATCCGCATGACTCTCCGCTAGCAGCCTGAGCCCGAACCTGTCGTTGCCGCGCAGGAATTGCTGCAATGACTCTCCGGGCTGAACCTGCGCCAACGCAGATGGTTGTGCGGCAAACGAAAACAAAAGCGTTGTAACAAGGAAGATAGCCTTTGATTTCATATCAAGAGCATACCTCAGCCTCTCCTATTGCCGAGGGAAGAGGTTGCGCATGTATCACCGCCAAACCGGAGATTACCGCTCCGCCAGGTCAGGCCCGAGCGGCATGTTCGGTAGGTAAGCCTCTGGGCAGAACAGCAAGGTTCCAAAATCGTCTTGCAGTGCCGACGCTTACCCGGCCACGGTGAGCTCTTCTTCCAGTTGCTGTTTCTGGAAGAGCCCGGCGTAGTAGCCGTCGAGGGCCAGCAACTGGTCGTGGCGGCCGAGTTCGACGATTCTGCCGTGGTCGAGGACGGCGATCTGGTCGGCGTTGCGCACGGTGGAGACGCGGTGGGAGATGAGGATGGTGGTGGAGGCGGAGGTGTAGGCGCCGAGGCTGCCGAGGATGCGCTCTTCGGTGTAGGTGTCGACGCTGGCCAGGGCGTCGTCGAGGATGAGGATGGCGGGGCGGCGGAGGAGTGCGCGAGCGATGGCCGCGCGCTGTTTCTGTCCGCCGGAGAGGGTGACGCCGCGCTCGCCGACCATGGTCTCAAAGCCCTGGGGGAACTCTTCGAACTCAAGGCGGATGTGGGCAGCTTGGGCTGCTTCGAGCATCTCTTCCGCACCTGCGTGGGGTGCGCCGAATGAGAGGTTTTCGCGGATGGTGTCACTGAAGAGGAAGGTTTCCTGGGGCACCATGCCGATGTTGCGGCGCAGCACGGCCAGCGGATAGTCGCGCAGCGGGCGGCCGTCGATGAGCAGCGAGCCCTGAGGTGCTTCAAAGAGGCGGGGGAGCAGGTTGACCAGCGTGGTTTTGCCCGAGCCGGTGGGGCCGACGATGGCCAGGCTTGACCCGGCTGGGATTTCGAGCGAGATGTCGCGGAGTACCGGAGTGTCGCCGTAGCTGAAGTTCAAGTTGCGGAATTCGATGTCGCCGCGCAGGATGGTATCGGCGGGAATCGCTGGATCGGCAGCACTGTCGTCGATGGCCGGCTCGGACCTGAGCAGCTCGTCGATGCGCTGGACGGAGGCAGTCCCGCGCTGGAAGAGATTGATCACCCAACCGACTGCGATGATGGGCCAGATGAGCATGATCATGTAGGTGTTGAAGGCCACGAAGGCTCCCACCGTGATGCGATGGGCGAGGACCAGGTGTCCGCCGGCGAGCAGTGTGATGACCATGGAAACGCCGAGGATGAATTCGAGGGTGGGCCAGAGCATGCCCATAAGTTGAACGAGTCGGAGGGAGCGGGCGATGTACCTGCGGTTGAGGCGTTCGAAGAGGCCGATCTGGGAGTCTTCGCGGGCAAAGGCGCGCACCAGGCGGGCGCCGGAGTAGTTTTCCTGGGCTTGCGAGGAGATCTCGGAGAAGCTGGCCTGGATGCGCTCGAAACGGTCGTGAATCCTGGTCCCGAAGTATTGCACGAGGATGCTGGCGATGGGCATGGGGGCGAGGGCCACCAGGGTGAGCCAGGGGCTGATGCGGAGGACGAAGAACAAGGCGCCGACGGTGAAGAAGACGGTGTTGGCGCTGTACATGAGGGCTGGGCCGAGCAACATGCGAACGGCATTGAGGTCGTTGGTGAGGCGGGCCATGATGTCGCCGGTGCGGTAGCGCTGATAGAAGCCGGAGTCTTGGCGTTCCAGGTGGCGAAAAAGGTCGTTGCGGAGGTCGAACTCGATCTCCCGGGAGATGCCGATCAGGATCCACCGCTGGGCGTAGAGAAAAACGCCCTTGACGAGGGCGATGCCGACCAGCAGGCCGGCGAACAAGAGAATCCTTCCCCTGGTGGCTCCGTGCTTCATCTCGTCGATGGCCGCTTCAAGGACCTGGGGAAAGAACACCCATACGGTATTGGTGGCGATGACCGAGAGGGTGCCCCACAGGTATCCCCAGCGGTAGCGGCGCATGTAACCGTAGAGGGGGCGGAGATCGCGGAGCATGGCTGTTGAGTCCTGTTCAGGCAGTCCTTCTTCATCGTACATGCTGCATTTGCGGAATATCCGTTTCGTGCAATTACTCAAAATGCACAGGGACTTCCATTGATCCGATGCACCTCGACCAGGGGGTGAATCGGGCCGGTTCAAGCCCCCGTTCTTGACTTTCCTTTCGCGCAAGGCGGCTGACGCGGATCAGCCTGCTATGCCAGCTCAACCTTCAAGGTGATGCCCGCATCGGAGATTTTGTCAGCGGGCAACTCAACCCGCAGTGAGGATTCGTCCTGCTTCCACTTGAGCTCGCCCTTTGACCCGAGCAGTTCCACTCGGTGGATCTTCCCCGGATTCTGCGGGCTGTTGAGGCCGAGTGCGTTGACTACCGCGGGCTTATCCGGCCAACCCATGACGAAGGCATAGAGCGTGCTGCCCCTGGTTGTGAAGCGAACATCCTCGGCGGTAAGGTCCTTCTGTTTGTCCTCGTTGAAGTTGCCGGCCTCGATCTTGACCATGGTAGATGGGCCTTCCCCGTAGATCTTCCAAGGCCGCGAGGCATAGATGCCTTCGCTGTTCACCGCCATCCACGCGGTGATGCCTTCGAGCACATTCATCTCCTCGAGGTCCAATTCGCCGGAGTTGGGCAGCGGGAAGTTCAACAGCAGGTTACCGTTCTTGCTGACGATATCCGTGAGCAGGTCGATGACCTTCTTGGCCGTCTTGTATTTTTGGCCGCGGTTGTAATGCCATTGGCCGATGCAGGTGTCGGTCTGCCAGGGGTTGGCGGCGATGCCGTCGGAGACGCCGCGTTCATGGTCCAGGAGACAGGTGCCGATGGCGCAATCCGTGTTTTCCTTGCTGGTGTAAACCGCCTCGGTCCGGCCGCCATGCAACTGGGCGCTTACGTTGTAAAGGTGCGAGACCATCTTCAAGCCATAGTCCTCGAAGGGAAGGTGGCCGTCGGTGTAGAGCAGGTCGGGCTGATACTTGTCGATGAGATCGGTGATGCGGTCGAGGTAATGACGCTTCCAGGAGTCGGGAATGCCGTCGTCGTTCCAATCGAGTCTGTCGACGAAACGGGAGGAATCGGCATCGTGATAGAGGTCCGAATATTGCGGATCGGCGCCGTCATAGGGAACGCCGGCCAGCGGACCGGCCTTGTCGGCGCCGTGGCTGGTGGCCCACCACTTGTAACTGATCCAAAGGTGCTCGCTGACGCCGAAGCGCAACCCTTGGTTCCGCGCCGCTTTCTGCCAGATGCCCACAACATCCTTCTTCGGTCCCATGTTGACGGCATTCCAGCGCGTGTACTTCGAGTCCCACAGGTCGAAGTTATCGTGGTGGACGCCCATGCTGACGAAGTACTTTGCACCGGCCTTCTTGTAGAGGCCCATGAGGTGTTCCGGGTCCCACTTTCCGGCCTTCCAGTTATCGACCAGGTCCTTGTAGCCAACTTTGGAGGGATGGCCGTAGGTTTCCACATGGTACAGGTATTGGTCCGATCCCTGCATGTACATGTTGCGGGCGTACCAATCGCCGTCTTCAATGGCCGACTGCGGGCCCCAGTGCGCCCAAATGCCGAACTTTGCGTCGCGATACCAGTCCGGAATCCGGTAACTCTGCAAAGACTGTCGGGTGGGAAGAAAGTTACCGCCGTGGGCCGACTGGGCTCTTGAGAGCTTTGAGAGAGCAACAGCGGAACATGCACCGCCCATCCATTGGAGTAACTCACGTCTGTTCACTGCCATTTGAGCGTCCTTCCTTTCACGGTGAGGTTGACGTCAGGAAGCCAGGATGAGACGCTTTCCCGCTTCCGCCAATTTTGAGCGGGCTACGCGGACTCCGCCACCCTGATGGCCTGGCGAAGGCGTTGTTCCGCCTCGGGATTCCAGTAGCCGCAATCGAGTTCGAAGAAGACGGAGGTATAAGGAATCGTCATGTCCGTCTTGACGATCAGAATGCGGAAGAGCTGGGCGGATTGGTCGAGCTTGTGAATGATCTGCTCGTGGGGAAGCCGCTCTACCCCTGTGTGCCCCAGCAGGGTTTCCAACTCACGCCTGTAGTCGGCCACACCGGGTGCGTCGGTCTCGGAGACAAAGGAAAGCTCGCGATCCACGTAGACCCTGGGCCGAAGATGACGCGAGGCCGAGATGCCATCAAGGACTCTCTCCACCACGCGAAGGTGATCCGCATCCGCGATCTGGGTTTCGATTCCGGGCTGGGATTGGGCGGGATAGGCAGAATCGGCAACCACGATCCAGTTGCGGTGTCCGAGCAGCGGCAGGCAATCGCCAATTCGGCGCTCCCACGCGGTTGTTGGTTCGGGATTAGGTTTCCACATCTTCGCTTCTCCTTGCGGCGGGCAGGAGGCAACGGCAAAAACTCATTGGCCCGCCACGTTGCCCCTAGTACCAGGACCGTGTAGATTTGTGGTTTCCCAGGTCTCAAAAGCGAGACCTGGGGCACCCGAACTCGTGGGCGCGATTACGAAATCACCGAGTCACCGTACTAGCTCGATGCTTCAGCTCAATTCTTCATCGGCGCAGACAGCAACCTTGCCGCACTTGCCGGAGGCCATGAGCGCATAGGCATCGCCGGCGCGCTCGAGCGGGAATCGGTGGGTGATGATGCCGGCCGGATGAAGGTTCCAGCGGACCAGGCGCTCGACTAACTCCTCCATCAACCAGGTCGAGGTGACCCATGATCCGTAAAGCGTCTTCTGATCGTGAATCATGTCGGGAGATGGATTGATCTCGACCGAGCCGCCTTCGCCAAGGAAGACGATCTTTCCCCACTTGCGGGTGGCGCGGATCGCGGTGGCGCGCGCCAGAGGGTGGGCCGAACAGTCGACCGCGCGCTCGACGCCCAATCCGCCTGTGAGTTCTCTGACTTGCTGGACATTGTCAGGTCCCGAGGCCAGGACCGCGTCGCAGAGGCCGAGGTCGATGGCGATCTTCATGCGCTCAGGGAGGACATCGATGCCGATAATTTTGTTGACGCCGAGTTTGCGGCAGAGCGCGCCGGTGGCAAGGCCGACAGGTCCGAGGCCGGTGATGAGCACGGCGTGATTGCCGTCGATGCCGATTTTTGTGAGGCCCTCATAGACGGTGCCGAATCCGCAGGCTACCTGCGCGCCATCGGCAAAGGAAAGCTCGGCGGGCAGAGCGATGATATCCTTTTCTTCGGCGATCATGTACCCGGCCATGCCGCCGTCGCGCTGCCAACCGTAGGCGCGGCGATATTTCTGGCTGGTGCAGGAGATCATGTAGCCGCGGCGGCAATCGTTGCAGATTCCGCAGCCCGAGATGTGATAGACAATGACACGATCACCGGCGAGGAAGCGGCGACAGCCCACGCCGGTCGAGACGATCTGGCCGCAGGGCTCGTGGCCGGCAATCACTCCCTGGTAGCCTTCAGGGCCTTTGCCGAGATGCTGGTGATAGATGCAGCGAATATCCGAGCCGCAGATGGTCGAGGCCTTGACGCGAAGGAGAACCTCTCCATGGCCCGGAGATGGGACGGGCACGGTGCGCAGCTCGACGGTCGAGTTACCGGGCAGGAACGCCGCGGTCATGGTTTCGTTCATTTCTCTGCTCCAGCCTCTTGTATTGCTTGTTCGTCCTGTCAGGAGGACGGCGTGCCAACGCACTGTTATGCCGGCGTAATTTCTCCGTGGATGTCCCAGAGGTCTTCCCAGGTCTGGCCATCCTTCCACAGGAAGACCTGGCCTTTGATCAAACGGCAGTTGCGGTCGATGGCGGCGATCTCGCGCATCTCTTCTTCAGTCAGCGGATCGCCAACCGCGGCCTGCAAATTGGCAAGGTAATTGCGCGGATTGACTGAAAACGGAATCGGGACCGTCCCACGCTGGACGGCCCACTTGATGCAGACCACCGCGGGATGGACCCGATGGCGCTGGGCAATGCTGACGATGACCGGATCTTCAGTGGGCGCGGTGTCTTCAGGAGTGCGGTCGCGCTCCGGACGGCCCGGCGAGCCGATGGGGCAGTAGCCGATGGGCTGAATGCCGTTGCCGACGACAAACTTGAAGAGTTCGGGCTGCTGAAAATGCGGGTGCAGTTCCATCTCATTGACGGCGGGCTTAATGCGTGCGTCGCGCAGCAAGAGTTTCAATTTGGGGATGGTCATGTTGGAGGTGCCGATGTGCCGCGCCAGGCCCAGGCGAACGAGCTCTTCCATCTTGCGCCACGTTTTCATGTAGCTCTCGTGGATGTAGGGTTTGGCGTCCGCACTGCGGGAACTTACATCGCAACCCGGCGGATGGAAGTTTGGAAAAGGCCAGTGCACCAGGTAGAGGTCGAGGTAATCAAGGCGCAGATCGGCGAGGGACTGGCGGCACGAGGCGATCACATCATCGCGGCTGTGTTTGTCGTTCCACAGCTTGGAGGTGATCCAGAGTTCCTCGCGCTTGACGCCGCCGCGAAGAATTGCTTCGAGCGAAGCTCCGACTTCGGCCTCATTTCCATACACGGACGCGCAATCAAAGTGCCGGTAGCCGGCCGCGGCCGCACCTTTGACGGCCTCGGCAACCTGGGCCGAGGAAACGCGATCGGACCCAAACGTGCCCAGACCGACGACCGGCATGGTGGCCCCGGTGTACAGCTTTCTTTGCGGAATCGCTGCCGGATCGACGGAGGTTGATCCGCTCTGGATTTCCTTGCTCATTCCCGCTCCCTGACGACAGAAAGTTATCGCTAACTACGACCAGCAAATCATACACCAATATGAGCCGGCTCAGGTTGGGGTTTTGAGCAACAGATAGCCGCCGGTCAGCCCGAAGAGAATGTCCGGGGACCAGGCCGCCAAGGCGGCGGGCAGATAATTGACGTTGCCCATGGATTCAAACAGGGCGTTGACCACAAAGTAGGTGAGGGCCACGAAGATGGCCACGGCGATGCCGGTGAGGGAGCCGCGGCGGCCCATGGAGAGCGCAAAGGGAATGGCCAGCACGGCCATGACGATGGCGATGAGCGGGTAGGCGAGCTTGTGCCACAGGGCGACGCGCAGCTTCATGGTGTCAAAGCCGCTCTGGCTCAGGTCGCGAATGTAGCGGTCGAGCTGACCGAAGTTCATCTCCTGCGATTGCTTTTCTTCTTTCGTGAAGTACCCCGGTCCTTCATGAATTTCAGAAAAGGAGGTTTGCTTGAATTCGCGAAAATCCGTGGTGTGGTCGCCTTCGATGTCGCGCTGCCAGCCGTTCTGAAAGCGCCAGGAGGCGGTTCCGGTGTCCCAGGAGGCCTTGGCGGCAAAGATGCGCCGGGTGAGCGCGAAGGTGGAGGGATCGAACTCGAAGACAGAGAGATTGGCGAATTCGTTTCGGGCAGGATCGAAGAACAGGTAGTAGAAGATGCGGCCGCGTTCGCCGGTGCGTGGCTCACCGAAGATCCACTTCTGCTCGGGATTCAGGAAGGTCTGCGGCGGGCGGCCCTTGATGATGCTGCGCAGCGCCTCCTGCCGCTGATTGGCCTGGGGCAGGTAGAACTCATCGAAGAGGAAGAGGCAGACGGCCAGAATGGCGGAGATGGAGACGATGGGAACCACCAGCCGGTAAAGGCTGATGCCGGTAGCCTTCATGGCGATGATTTCGCTGTTGCGGTTGAGCACCCCGAAGGTGACCAGCACGGCGATGAGCACGGCCAGCGGCGCGATCTGGTAAAGCATGCTGGGGGTGAGGTTGATGAGATACTCGCCGACCGTGAAGAGGGAAATGTGGTTGCGCAGAATGTCGGCCAGTAGATCGAAGACGGTGAAGACCAGCATAAGGAGATCGAAGCCCAGCAGCACCACGACGAACATATTGAGGAACTCAAGCACCACGTATTCGTCGAGGATGCGGGGAAAGACGCCGCGGGATGCGGCGCGCTGGGGGCGGGATTGAAACCTGCCGAGGAGGCCGCCCAGGGATGCGGCGATGGGCCTTGCCGCGGCGTCAGGTCTGGGTTTTGGGAAACGCGAAGTCAACCTGGCGATGGCGCTCAGAAAGCGGCCGCCGCTGGCCATCTGCCAGAGCAGGAAGAGGCCGCCGACAGCAAAGAGGATGTTGGCCGACCAAACCGCGAGGAACGCGGGAATCCAGTTTTGACGGCCCAGGGCGATACCGATGAGGGAGAGCGAGTAATAAAGGATGACCAGCAGGATGGTAAAGACCCAGGCGGAGCTCTTTCCGCCGCGGCGCGAGGTGACGCCGAGCGGGACGGCCACCAGCATCAGCACCAGGCAGGCTGCCGGATACGAGAAGCGTTTGTTCAACTCGATGAGGAACCGCTTGCCATCGGGGCCGTGGATGCGCTGGCGCAGTTCGCTCATGGGGAGAGCGTAGATAGCCGTGTCCATGCGCCCCAGATGGCCTTCGTTCTGCTGGCTCTGGGCGAAGGGCATATCGTCGATGACAAAGGTGGAGATGTTGGATTGTTGCGGTTGGCCAGCGACGGTTTCTTCCTCGGTTCCATTGCGCAGCCGCATGAGCAGTTCCTGGGTAGAGTCGCTGACGACGGTGGCGGAGGCGGCGGTGGTGATCTTGGGGGTGGAAGGGTCGGTGACGTCGGCCATGAAGACCAGGTGCCAGTTGGATGCACCGGTTCCCGATCGCACGTCCTGCACGTAAAGGACGGTATTGCGAAATTTTTCGTAAAACACGCGGGGCTGGATTTCGTAGGAGGCCTGTGAGGCAAGGGCCTTGTCCAGATCGAGAATGCCCTGATTGGCGCGCGGAGCCACATACAGGGAGTTGACCAGGCCCAGGAGAGTGCCGCCGATGGCGACGATGGAAGAGACGCGGACAAAGTAGCCGATGCCGAGGCAGGAGGCTCGCATGGCGATGATCTCGCTATCGGCGGCCAGGCGGCTGAGCCCCAGCAGCACGCCCACCAGTACGGCCATGGGAATGGTGACCATGAAAAAGTTGGGCAGCATGAAGAGGACGATTTCCATCACGGTGGTGAAGGTAGAACTGTTGCGCACTACCATCTCCAGGATGTGGGGCAGCTCGCGCATGAAGAGAATGAAGGTGAAGAGCGCGCAACCGATGAGCGTGTGAGAGAGAATTTCGCCGAGGATGTAACGGGTCAGGATGCGCACAGACTGGCTCCGGACTTAGTTTAGCTTGCCGCGGCGGTTCATGCGGCAGAGGACCGCCAGCGGCGGAGACGGAGGCTGTTGGCGAGGACGCAGACGGAACTGAGGGCCATGGCGGCGGCGGCCAGCCAGGGAGTAAGCAGCAGGTGGAAGGCGGGATAGAGCAAGCCGGCGGCCAGTGGAATGCCGAGCAGATTATAGGCCGCGGCCCAGACCAGGTTCTGGCGCATGACGCGGAGGGTGGAGCGGGCCAGGCGGAGAGCCGCGGGAATGGCGGCAGGTTGGGCACGCAAGAGAAGGACGTCGCCGGCCTCCTGGGCGAGGTCGGCGCCGGTGCCCATGGCGATGCCGGCGTCGGCCTGGGCCAGAGCAGCGGCGTCGTTGATGCCGTCGCCCACCATGGCCACACGCAGGCCGCTCTTTTGCAGGGCGCGAATGCGGGCCAGCTTGCCGGCCGGGTCGAGACCGGCTTCCCACCCCAGCGACAAAGACCCGTCGCCGGGGATCCCGTCTATCCACCCCTGCGACAAAGACCCGTCGCCGGGGACCCCGTCGACCTCGGTGATTCCGGCTTGCCGGGCGATGGGTGCGGCAGCGGCGGAGGAATCGCCGGTGAGCATGAGGACGCGGAGGCCGTCCTGGCGGAGCGCGGCGATGGAGGCGGCGGCATCGGGACGAAGTGCGTCGCGGGCGTCGAAATAACCGACGGGAATGTTGTCGAGAGCCATCCATAGGCGGGTGACGCCGGACTCCGGTTCACTCACTGGCATGGGCAAGGGGATGGAAAATTCCTGGAAGAGCGCTTCGTTGCCGAGCAGGCAGTCGTGGCTTTCAACCCTGGCGGTGAGGCCTCGGCCGGGGAGGATTTGCACGTCCTGTGCGGGCAGCCAGACGAGGCCAAGCGAGCGCGCCTGGTCCACCACGGCGTGGGCGAGGGGATGGTTGGATCGCTCTTCGGCCGCGGCGGCGATGCGCAACAGATCGTTCTCTGCGTGCCCGGCGAGCGGGTGAACGCCAGCCAGCACAGGGCGGCCCACGGTGAGGGTTCCGGTTTTGTCGAGGACTATGGCGTCGAGATGGGCGAGGCGTTCGAGAGCTTCACCACCTTTGAAGAGGATTCCGAGCTGTGCACCGCGGCCCACGGCGACGGTGAGAGCGGCTGGCACGGCCAGGCCCATAGCGCAGGGACAGGCGACGACCAAAACGGCGACGGTGTTGGCCAAGGCCAGCGGGGCCGAGTGTGCGGCGACGATCCAGACGGAAAAGGTGAATGCCGCGAGAACCAGCACGATGGGGACAAAGATGGAACTGGCGCGATCGGCGAGCCGCTCCATGGGGGCGCGCGAGGACTGGGCCTGCTGGACCATGCGGGTGATTTGCGCCAGGACCGTGGCCTCGCCCAGAGATTGCGCGCGGCAAGTGACGGCGCCGTCGTAGTTGAGAGAGCCGGCCAGGACGCGGCCGCCGGGTTCGCGCGGTTGGGGGGTTGGTTCGCCAGTGAGCATCGATTCGTCCACGGAGGTGCGGCCGTCGAGGATGGTTGCGTCGACAGGAAAGCGTTCGCCGGGGAGGACGAGGATGCTGTCTCCGAGTTGGACTTCGGCGAGGGGGACAACGGCCTGGACGCCGTCGAGGATGCGGCGGGCGGTAACGGGACGCAGCCGGGAGAGCGAGTCGAGCGCGGCCAGGGCGCGGCGTTTGGCGCGAGCTTCGAGCGCTTTGCCGAGGAGCAGAAAGCCGACGATGAGCAGAACCGCGTCATAGTAGACCTGGCGGCCGGCGGCGGGGCGGATGGTGGCATAGGCCGACCAGGCAAAGGCCACGCTGGTACCCAGGCCGACCAGCGTGTTCATGTTGGTGGATCCATGGCGCAGGGCGCGGATAGCGTTCAAATAGATGCCACGCCCGGCCCAGACCATGAGAACTGCTGTGAGAACGAGCAGGAACCAGCGCAGAAGGTCAGGCGGCAGCGCATAGAGCCAGGGCAAAAGGCGCATCAGGGCGCGATCCAGTGAGCCCATTTCGGTTCCGAGAGGCATGGCCAGCAGCATGGCGGCAGCACCGGCGGCGAGAGTTACCCCGGCTTTCCGCGCGGCTTCAGCGGCGAGCGCGTCGGATCGAGTTTCCGAGGAGGAAGCATCGGGGCGGGGAAGCACGGCGTCGTAGCCGGCGGAGCGAATGGCTTCGATCAGGGCCGCGGGCGCCACAACAGCCGGATCGAAGACCACGCCGGCGCGATTGGCTATCAGATCGACGTGGGCGGATTGGACTCCGGGCGTGGAGCGGAGAGCGTCTTCGACATGGTGCTGGCAGGACGCGCAAGTCATGCCCAGCACCGGGAGGGTGAGCGATTTCGTTGCGGGCGCGGCCACTTATTGTTCCAGTCGAGCGGAGTAGCCGGCCTTGGCCAGTGCGGCGACAGCAAGATCGACGGGCGGAGGGTTCTGGGTGCAACTCAGGCGGGCTGCTCCGAGGCGCACTTCCTGGACCTGGATCCCATCGGCAGAGGCCAGAGCCTGGCTGACGCGGCGGATACAGGAGCCGCAGTGCATGTTATCAATTCTGAGCGTGAATTCGGGCAATCTGTTCTCCCCGTCTTATTTGATGATAGCCCGTCGCCAAAGTTGCGGGTGCAGGATGGCCAGGGGCTGCTCAAGATGACCCGATTGCGCGGAAGGGTGGCGAGAGCACTATGGTAGAGAAGGTTTGCGTGGGAGTGGAGGAGAAATGCAGCGAGAGTTTCCCGATGCGCCCCGGGTGGGTGTGGGTGGGGTGGTGGTGGATGAAGGCCTGGTGCTGCTGGTGCGGCGTGGAAGCGAGCCGCTGAAGGGGCATTGGTCGCTGCCGGGCGGGCTGCTGGAAGTGGGCGAACCGCTCAGTGCCGGCGTGGTGCGCGAGGTGAGAGAAGAGACCGGACTGACGGTGGAGCCGGTGGAGCTGATTGAGCTGCTGGACCGGATTCATCGGGAGGGGGAACGCGTTCGCTACCATTATGTGATTGCGGATTACCTGTGCCGCGTGGTGGGCGGGGCATTGAAGGCGGCCTCGGATGCGGATGAGGTCAGATGGGTGGAGCGAGCGGAATGGAATAGCCACAGTGCGCTCCGGCTTGACCCGGTGACGGTGCGGGTGATTGAGGCTGGCTGGCAGAGGGCGCGAGCGGTAAAACAGGAAGCGGAGGGCCGGTGAAAGTGGGCAAACTTATCAAGCGGTTACAGTGGATTGTGGGTTTGCTGGTGGTGGTTGCAGGAGTGGGGTTCTGGGTGCGGCCGGTGAGCTACTTTGCCGAATGGATGTATGTGCGCGCGTGTTTCTCAGGGGTTGAGAGCCGCTCTGTGACTGTTGCGGGCTTTCGCGTCCATTACAACGCGGAGGGGCCGGCCGGTGGGCCGGTGGTGGTGCTGGTACATGGCCTGGGTGGGCGGGCCGAGGACTGGCGTGACCTGGCGCCCTACCTGGCCAAGGCGGGTTTCCGCGTCTATATGCCCGATCTGCCCGGTTACGGGCGCAGCGAGAAGCCCGCGAACTTCTCTTATTCGGTGCCCGATGAAGCGGCGGTGGTGGTGGGTTTTCTGGATGCGCTGGGATTGACGCAGGTGGATCTGGGCGGCTGGTCGATGGGCGGATGGATCGTGCAGTGGATCGCCAGCGAGCATCCGGAGCGGGTGCGGAGGCTGATTTTGTTCGACTCGGCGGGGATTAACGAGGTGCCGAAGTGGGATACGAGGCTGTTTACGCCCAGCACGCCCGCGGACCTGGATCAACTGGACGCGCTGCTGATGCCTCATCCGCCGAAGGTCCCGGGGTTCATTGCGCGGGATATTCTGCGCATCTCGAAGCAGCACGCCTGGGTAATTCACCGCGCGCTGGACAGGGCATTGACCGGGCGCGATGCGACCGACAGCATTCTGCCGGGGCTCAAGATGCCGGTGCTGATTGTGTGGGGCGCGGAGGATAAGATGACGCCGCTCAGGCAAGGCGAGAAGATTCACCAACTGGTTCCGCGATCGCAACTGGATGTGATTCCGGGCTGCGGCCACCTGGCGCCCGTGCAGTGCGCCGCACAGATCGGGCCGAGGGTGGTGGAGTTTGAGAAGCAATGAGCCAGTACCGTTGAATTGCGACAAGAAAAGCGAACGTGATTGCACCTG
>DASWZM010000328.1:0-4850 GCA_036404455.1 Occallatibacter sp.
ACTGATTGACGGTGACAAAGATGCCGCTCATGAGGAGGGTGGCGATGAGGTCCTTGGCGCGGACATCGAGCTTTCCGGCCAGGTCCTTTACGCTGATGCCCTCGGTGACGGTGATTTCGCGGGTGATGGGCAGCGGCTCCCCGCCATATTGCACCCCGCCATAACGCGGCGGCGGCACAAAGCCCTTCATCGGACCTTCCTTGGTCTTGGGGTACTGCTGCTGGCGACCGCCAGGGCGCTTTGAGGGGGCGCGCTGCGGGCGGGGCGCTTCGCCGGTTGGCGAAGGAGCGCCGCCGGGACCGGGACGCGCGCCAAAGCCACCCGGACGGGGCGGACCAAAGCCGGGCCGAGCGCCGAAACCTGGACGCGCGCCGGGGCCACTGGGACCACCCGGGCCGGCGGCTCCGGCATAGCCCCCGGGGGTGGTGCGGGTGGGATGCTTGGGGCGAGGTCCGCCGGGAGCTTGGCCGGGCGCCGGAGCGGCTCCGGCGGCTCGCTGGGGATAGCTGCCAGGTCCGCCGGAGGGCCGGCGGTCAAAGATGGGCTTGCCGCGCTGAATGCCGGCGCCGGGCGCCTGGTTGCCGGTACCGGCCACCGGGGCGGATTCAGCCACAATGGGCGCCTTGTAGACCGGGCGGGGCCCGGTCTGGGGCATGACCATGCGGCGGGGGGGCGGCGCGGGGATGGTCGACGCGGCGTGGGCGTGGCCATGCGCGCGACGCGCTGAAGGGGCCGTGGGCTCTGGTTCGAGGATATCGATGAGGGCTGAAACTTGAGTTTCCTTTTCTGTTTCGCGGGCCTCGGAGTCAGGCGGAGCGGCAATTGCAGCGGGCTCGGCCGAAGCGGCGAGGGGAATGGCGGAGGGCGAAGCTGCAACCACGGCTGCCGGGGCAACCGCGACCGGAGCTGAGACCGCCTCGGCGGCCGCAATCTCCACTGGAACTGCAACGGGCGGGGCTGCCGGCTTGACTGCCGCGGGTTTCTCAATGGCGCGTGGCTGGTCTTCGCGGGGCGTGGTGGCGACGGGGGGCTTGACTACCACGGCAACCGGAGGCGGCGACACGACGACGGCAGGACGCGTGGCGGCGACAGCGCCTGTCCTCGCCTTGGCGACCACCGGACTGGCCGGCGGGCGGGAAGCAATGGCCGGCGGAGCTGGAGGAGCGACGACGGGGGGCGCGGAGCGCGGCTGGGGCACAATCCTGCGCGGCTCAGGACGGGCCGGCGCTGCAGAAAGCGGGGCGACGGCAGGGGCGAGCACTGGAGCTGTGGGGGGCGCGGGATGAGCCGGAGCGGAAGGCGGAGGCGTGCGCACGGGCGCATGACTTTGGCGCGCTTCCTGCTCTTCCTTCAGCTTGGCGGCCAAAACGGCCTTGAGCGCATCGCCGGGCTTGGATACATGGGAGAGATCGATTTTTGGGATAATGCCCTGCGGGGCGCGCGAGGGCGCGGGGCTCCCATGACTGGCCGGCCGCGATCCATGCTCAAAATGAGCGCGCACCTGCTCAGCTTCATCCGCCTCCAGCGAACTGGAGTGGGTTTTGCCAGCGGCCAGGCCGAGTTCCGCCAATATGTCAAGAATCTGCCGACTCTTGACTTCCATCTCGCGTGCGAGATCGTTGATTCGAACCTTACTCATCCGCCTCTTTTCAAAATGTGCTACCAAAAGCCGTGAGAGCGGTTCTCCAATTCACGTGCACTGGCTAGCATCTTGCAAGGTGGCTTCTCCTTAAGGAAAAAGCCACTTAGCTGTCGTGTTTTCGAAATGCAGCAATTGGAAAACCGCTGTCGTCGCTCATAGCTACCTCGTGGCAATGGCTGCTGTGCATGACTTCATTATCGCCTGATTGGCTTAGAAGGACGCGGCGCATGTTATGCGCCGTCCTCTTTGGCCGCCTGCTCGTCCGATGCTGCGCTTTCGTTTTCGTCCAATTCGGAGTCCAGCGTATCTACATCCTCCGCCACAGGAACGTCCTCTATGGCCAGTTCCGCCGCGGTGAGGCCTTCGGACTCTGCGCCGGCCTCAGCTTCCAGTTCAGCGCCGGCAAAGTTCTCGTCTTCCGCCTCGGCTGCCTGCACGCCTTCGGCTTCTTCCAGAACTTCGGCGGCGTTCTCCGCTTCGGCTTCCGCATCGGCCTCAATTGCCGGCGCGTTCTCAATCTCCGCCTCGCCGGATTCTTCAACAGCCGTCTCGACAGAAACGCCGGCGGCGGTTTCCGCAGCTTCAGCTTCGGCATGCTCGGCGTCAATTGACTCGCCTTCGGCGGTTTCAGGCTCCTGGCCTTCTTCGCCCTCTTCAAAAGAGCCGAAGTAGTGGCGGACGGCGACGCTGATGCGCTCGAGCGTCTTTTCGCCGATACCGGGGATTTCCTCGAGCTGTTCGGGGGTCATGTCGGCGAGGGCCTCGACGGTAGTGATGCCGGCAGCGACCAACTTCTGAAGGATGCCATCGCCCAGCTCGGTAACCTGCTCGATGGGCGTGGAGGGACCGCCGGAGAGGGCCTGCATCTGCTGCTCGACCTCCTGGCGCTTCTCCTCTTCGCTCTTGATGTCGATCTTCCAGCCGAGAAGCTTGGCGGCGAGGCGCACGTTTTGGCCCTTCTTGCCGATGGCGAGAGAGAGCTGGGTATCGTCGACAATGACTTCGAGCTGCTTGTCAGTGAGGTCGGAGATGGAGACGCGGCTGACCTTGGCGGGCTGCAAAGCCTTCTCGGCGAAGGTGGTAATCTCATCGCTGAATTCGATGATGTCGATTTTTTCGCCGCGCAGTTCGCGGATGATGGACTGAACGCGCATGCCTTTCATGCCGACGCAGGCGCCGACGGGGTCAACGTCCTTGTCGCGGCTCTGTACGGCGATCTTGGTGCGCTCGCCGGCTTCGCGGGCAATGGCGCGGATGACGACGGTGTTGTCGTAGATCTCAGGAACTTCCGACTGAAACAGGTTTGACACCAGCTCGGGGGCGGCGCGGGAGACGATGACCTGCGGGCCCTTGGCGGCGCGGTCCACCTTGAGCAGGACGACGCGAACGCGCTCGCCGATGGAGAACTGCTCGAGGCGGGACTGCTCGCGCCTGGGGCAGCGGGCTTCGGCCTTGCCCAGGTCGTAGACGATGTCCTGGCCCTCGATGCGCTTGACCGTGGCGTTGAGGACTTCCTTTTCGCGGTGGGCGTACTCGTTGAAGACGGTATCGCGCTCGGCTTCGCGGACCTTCTGGAAGATGACCTGCTTGGCCAACTGCGCCGCGATGCGGCCCAGGGGACTGGTGTCGCGGTAGAGGCGGATCTCGCTGCCGACTTCGACGCCGGGAGCCAGTTGGCTGGCGTCGGTCAGAGTGATCTGGTTGAGCGGGTCTTCGACCGGCTCGTCGTCGGCCACAACCGTTTTGTAGATGTAGGCCGTGATCGCACCGGTTTCCTTGTTCAGCTCCCCGCGCATGTTTTCCTGGGTCTTGTAGAACTTGCGCGTGGCCAGGGCAATGGCTTCTTCGACGGCCCCGACAACGATCTCGGGTTCAATGCCCTTCTCGCGGCTGAGGAGTTCGATACTCTGATACAAAACGCTGCTGCCCATACTCTGCTTGCTCTCTTGTTTGTGGCTTGCGGCTGGGCCGATTGGGCCTGGCCGGTTGGTTGGGTTTATGAAAGGGTTCGGATTCAACAGGCTGCGGAATTCCAGCAAGGAGCCCGAAAAGCTACCTCAGGGGCTAAAGCCCCGTTGATTCTGTTCGGCCAATTTGTCAGGGCTAAATCCCTGACCTACCAGTCCGTCCCTTTCACTTCTTACATTTTCCGGCGAAATCCTCAGCTATCTCTCAGATTTCCGGCACCAGTTGCGCCTTTTCGACGTTGCCGAGCGCAATCTCTACCGCGTTGACGCCGGTCTTCCTGCTCTTGCTATTCTGCTTGACCGCGTTCAGGTCCAGCGTGATGGTGTTTGCTTCCCCGGCGCCGGCGACCAATCGTCCCTGCCAGTGCCGGTTGTTGCGGATGGGCTCAAAGGTCTGGATCTTGACCAGACTGCCCAAAAACCGTTGAAAATCTTCCGGCCGGCTCAGCTTGCGGTCCAGGCCCGGTGAACTTGCTTCCAGCGTGTACTCGGCGCCGGGAACCAAATCCTCCACGTCCAGCAAAACGCCGAAGTCGCGGCTGAAGTCGGCGCAATCATCATGTGTGATGCCGGAAAGCTGGTCCACGCTCAGCTTTCCCTCCTTCAGGCTCCCCGGAAGGTCGAGATTTACGTCGCCTGCCGCGATTGCCGCTTTCAGCTTCGCGCGCCCCTCGGCGTTCTTCTCCAGGTAGATGCGAAGGGAACGCTCCTTTGCCGGGCCGACGAACTCCACGTCCACCACGTCCAGCCCATGGGAGGCAGCCACCCTTTGCGCCGCCGCTCGAATTTCGTCCAGCTTGACCGCCATCTGTTCCTGTGCCGCTTAACTGCCCATCCGGCAACAACTTGCCATTTGCCACACCACCCGCTCGGCGGGCTTTCTGCCGGAGTGTTTGCCCCCGGGTTGTGCCTTTGGAACGGGGCTGCCTTTTGCCCCAAATAAAAAGTGGGCTGTGAGCCCACTCATCTCTCCGCCAGCCGGCACAGACACGGCAACCATGGCGGACAAATTCGTCTGCATGATTATCATACGGCGATTCGCGGCGAAATTCAACCACCTGCGGCCGTAGATAGCAGGTTACAGATGACAGATTTCAGTCGCCGGTCGCGGCTGGGAGGGGTTCTCGGCCTGACCCGGCTTCCGCCTTGACGGTTGAGGCCCGTCCATATGCGGGGTCTGACCGGATATACAATGTATATACGGATTCCGATGACGCAAAGGGACGGGGGCATATGAAGAC
>DASWZM010000329.1:0-21043 GCA_036404455.1 Occallatibacter sp.
GATACTTCCCCGGAGACGACGGCTTTTGCGCTGAAGCTGCTGGTGCGGCAGGATCGTGGGAGCGGCCTCTTGCCCAAGGCGGCCGAGTGGCTCGGCAAACATCGCGACGGGGATTACTGGTATACGACCAAGCAGACGGCGATGGTGATCGAGGGGCTTACCGAATACCTGGCGCTGAGCGGGGAGCTGGGCAACACCTCCGACGTGGAGGTGCTGGTGAACGGCACGAGCGTGGGCAAACGGCACTTTGGCGTGGGCGATGGGTTTGCGCTGCCGTGGAAGATCAAGGTCGCCGCGGCGGAGACGGGCGTCGGCGGGCAGGTGACGATCCGCAAAAGCGGCAACGGGATTACCTACTGGTCGGCGGAGAGCGCATGGTACTCGGCGGACAAAAAGCTCTACCAGCAGGCGAAGCTGGCGCTCAACATCACGCGCGACTACTACGTTCTCCAGAAGAACCAGCCCAAGCCGGCCGATCCGATTACGTACGACCTAGTTCCCTTGAAGGGGCCGGTGCATGTGGGCGATATTGTGGCGGTGAGGCTGGCGCTGAATGGAACAGACTGGAAGTATTTGCTGGCCGAGGACCCTATTCCTGCGGGGACGGAGTTCCTGCCCAACACCGGCCTTTACACGCTGAACAACAAGCCCGACTGGTGGGCGGACTGGTTTACGCGGAAGGAGTTCCACGATGACCGGGCGGCCTTCTTTAATACGGATTTTGGCGCCCGGCGGGAGTATGTGTACCTGCTGAAGGTGGTGAATCCGGGCAAATTTGCCATCAGCCCGGCGCAGGCGGGACCGATGTATCAGGCGAATGTGCAGGCGACGACCGACCCGGCAATTTTGGAGGTGCAGCAGTGAGCGAGGAAACCTTGAAGAATCTGTCTGGAAGGCTGCGGCGGGCGTGGGGCTGGGTTGCGGCCCAGTTTGGCGTGACGCTGCTGCTGATCCTGGCGGGGGCGGGATGGACGCGGCTGCCCGACAAGCACGTCTGGCAGGTGGTGCTGGACCTGCTGATACCGGTGCTGCTGGTAATTTCGGCGCTGGAGTTGCAGGCCGGGACGGTGCGCGCCCTGGCGGATGACGACGGGAAGCGGGTCAAACTGGTGTGGGGCGCGGCGACGCTGCTGGTGTGGATTGCCGTGGGCGCGGCAGCGTGGGAGGTGCTGGACTGGTGCGACGACCAGATTCCGCTGTGGGCGGGGTACCTCAACTCGCGGGCTTCGGCCGGAGCGCGGGCCAGGATGTTTACCTATGACCATATTCAACACTGGCTGACCGCTCTGGAGTGGGTGCTGCGCTGGGTGGTGGTGCCGGCCAAGGTGATTCCGTATGGAGCGGCCACCGCGCAGTGGGGCTGGCGGCTCCCCTGGCGGAGGGTTATGCGGCTGCTGTGGAACTGGCGCTGGTGGCTGGGGGTGGTGCTGGCGGCGGTGGTGGGCGTGGTTCTGCCGGGCAATTTCTTTGTGGGCGAGCCGCACGGGACGGTGGCGGCCCAGGTGTGGGCTGTGGGGATGAAGCTCACAGTGGCCTATCTGCTGGCGGTGGCTTCGTGGGTGCTGCTGCTGGGATGGTGGGCTACCCTGTTTGGCCGGCAGGAACCTCCGGCAGAGGAGGTGATGGTGCCGGCTCCGGTGCTGGCGGGACCGGAGGAGAGGTCGCGGGGAGCGGTGGTCGAGATTCCGCCGCCGGATGAGACGCCGCGCGGGTAGAACGGACGGCGGCGGTTTCCGGTCCATTCCATTGAAAAGAGCGGTAAGGTCGCGGCACGATCGATTGTGGCGGGACTTATCGCAGGGAAACACGAGAACGGAGCGGACTTACTCCTTGCCCTGCCCCAGCCGCCAGGCTTTGATGAACTTCAAGTGGATGTAGACGGAGTGGTTGATGTGCAGGATCAGGCCTTCGCGGCCGTCGAGAAATCCTAGGCGGAAAAAGTAGTTATAGACGAAGGTTGCGGCGGGATTCAGGACGGCGTTCAGGATAAACGCAGGGAGTGACTTGCTGGTGCGGCTGGACTTGAAGAGCAATTGGCCGATCTCCGAGCTGTAGCGGTTCATGTGTTCGAGATAGATGCCCATGCTGGGATAGGCATAGTGGAGCATATCGCCCCTGAGCTTGCCTTTGGGGCCCGTAAACTGCGGGGTGCTGTGGGGGCCGACGCCTTCACTTAGCCGGGCCGTCCCGCGGCGGAAGAGCCTCAGCTTGCGGTCGGGATAGAAGCCGCCGTGGCGGATCCAGCGGCCGAAGTAGAGGTTCAGGCGGGGAATCCAGTAGGCGCCGTATTTGGGTTCGCGGCCGTCCTCACAGGCGAGAAGCTGGCGAATCTCCTGCTGGAGTTCGGGGCTCAAAACTTCGTCGGCGTCGAGGAGGAAAATCCAGTCGGATGTGCAGAGGTCGAGGGCCACGTTCTTTTGCTCCCCGTGGCCGGTGATCGCGTGGTAAGTGGTCTTGGCGCCGAAGGATTGGGCGATTTCGAGGGTGCGGTCTTTGGAGCCGGAGTCGACGAGGATGATTTCGTCGGCCCAGCGAACACTCTCGAGGGTGCGGGGCAGGTTCGCCTCCTCGTTCATGGCAATCATGGCAATCGACAGGGTTTGACGCATCGATGGAAGGATAAATCAGCGGGCGCCGCCAAGAGCGCTTGAGGGCAAGCCGGCTCGGAGCCACTCGATAACCTGGGTGCGGCCAAAGCGGTCGAGGAGGCGCGCTGCGTACCAGCCGGCAGCGCGATGGGCGGCCTGGGATTGGGCTTCGCTGCCGGCCTGGGCCAGGGCGCGATCGACCTGGTCGAGCCTGAGGGCGGGCGGCGCGGCGCTGGGCTTCGCGTCTTCGCTCCAGGCTTCGACCAGTCCCTCGCGGAGCCAGAGCGGAGTGTTGGATGCGGCCTGGGACTCGACCAGGGCGTGGAGGAATTCATGGCGGAGGACCGGGATGAGCAGTTTTCGCGAGGCCAGCGTGGGGAGGGGCTGGGTTGCGATCCAGTTCCCCTCGGTAAAGGCTGCGACCCAGCCGGGGGCGAGCGTGGCGTCGCGAAAGGCGGGCATGGAGCGGAAGGCGCGGATTGTGAAGGGCTCAGTACGCCGCAGCCCGGAGCGGGTTTCAGCCTCGCCGAGCGCCTGGCTCAGCTGGGGCAGATGAACGGCGTTGGCGGGGTCGAGGGTTTCAAGCGCGAAGCCCTGGCCGCGAAGGGTCTGCCAGGGAAGGCCGGTGGATTCGTCGGCAGCTATGGCGCCGGGAAAATACTGGGCAAGAATCTCACTGGCGTCGCGGCCCAGGGCGCCCATGGCCATGGCGCCGGCCTGGCAAAGGCCGACCCCGTGGCCGGAGCCGCGGCCGTGGAAGAGAAAGAGGTCGCCCTGGCGCGAGACCTCAAACCAGTTGCTGAGGATCTTGTTCCAGCCCAGCGCGCGGCCAACGGCGAGGCGGAAGTCTTCAGCGGAGATTTCGTCAGAGTCCACGAGCAGGGTGACTGCACGGCCCGACTCGCCGCGGCGGGCGACGGACAGGTTCTTCCAACCTGGGCGAACGAGGCCGGCAGCGGCGAGGGCTGCGGTCAGATCGGATAGAGAGAGGCTGGCGGACCACTCGCGGGCGCCGCTGGCGGTGCAATAGCTGTCTGCGCGCGAGGTTAGCCAAGGCATTGGCTTGCTTGCCGGTCCCTTTTCAGGCCAAACCTCGGAGGGTGAGGCGGTGCGGCCGCCGCAGTTCTGGTGGAACCAGGCCTGGGCGCGTCGGCCATGAAACCAGAGGGTCTCGCCGGCGGTGGTGAGGGTGGCGGCGTGGGCAGCTCGGTTTCCCACCCTTTCCGCAAAAGGCCGCGGAAAGGATGGGGCACCCAGCTTCTCTTTGGCTTCGGGCTGGGGCTTTTCTCCCCAGTGGAGGAGTTGGCAGTGGGTGGAGTCGCAGAGGTCGTAATCGGAGTGGCCGTGGGGCTGGTGGAGGGCAAAGGAGCGGACGACGATGGCCAGGGCCCTGAGGGACTCGGGGGTGTCGGCGGGATCGCTCTCGCTGGCCACGACGCGCTCGACGTAAGTCTCGACCGGGAGCGTTACGGCGAGGATGAGGTCGCCGTTGCGGGTGGAAACGCGGAGGGGATTGCGCAGGGTGAGGGTTTCGCCGTGGGCGGCGAGGGTGATGGGGCCGGTGAGCCAGACGGATGCGGGCTGCCGGTCGGCGCCGAGGGCCAGACTGGAGCCGGTGGCGCGAATCTGCATGGAATGAGTGAGCGGGACCGCGGCGCAGGTTTCACAAAGGCGGAGGGTTGCGCCGGATTCGGTAGCGGGCGAGATGGTGATTTCCTTGTCGTGCCAGAGAGTCCAGAGGCCGGCTCGGAGGGTTGCGGGAGGATGATCGAGCGGCTTTGCATGAGGGCTCTCCGGACGAGATTGGGCGCAAGCCGAGGAGATGACGGCGGCCAGGGCGGCCAGCAAGACGGTACGGGCGGCTGCGAGCGGAAGGGCTCTCATGGCTGAGGCTCCCTGAGAGGAGAGTGGGCGAGCAGGTCGGCGGCTACGCGGGCGGCGTCGGCGCCGTGGCCGGCGGGCAGGTAGACGGCGATGACGGCGCGGGGCGCGTCGGATGGGGCAAGGCCGATGAACCAGCCGTGACTCTGGCCGCCGGCGGCGGAACTCGCCGTGCCGGTTTTGCCGGCGATTGGGACTCCGCCCAGGGATGCCGCGCCGGCCATGCCAAAGCTGGCTGAGTCGGCCAGGGCGTCCTCGACTACCTGCGCTGCGGCAGCGGCTGGCGGTCGCCCGGTACCCTCTGGGTGCGGCGCGGCGAGTTGCAAGGCGAGCCAGCGGTAGGCTGTGGCCAGCTCCAGCGGAGTGACGAGAATGCCGTCCACGCCAAGAAGTGCGAGGCTTGTTGAGTCGGCGGTTTGCGGATCGTGGAAGACGGCGGTTGCTTCAGCGGGAGCCAGGCCGGTCTGGCTCAGCAGGCCGGTGGGGGCGAGCAGGGCGCGGAGTTGGCCGGGGGCTAGGGCGCCGGCCAGGGTGGCGAAGTAGGTGTTGCAGGACCAGGTGAGGGCCTGCCGGGCGTCCATGGGTTCCGCGGGCGGATGGGAGCAGTTGAGGGAGTGGCCGGCGATGCGTAGCTTGCGCGTGCAGGCGATGCGGCGGGATGGGTCCCAGCGGCCAGACGCTACCAGGCTATAGAGGACCAGCGGCTTGAGCGTGGAGCCGGGGGCGGCGAGGGTGCGCGCGGCTTCAGGAAGGTGGCTGGCGGCGAGCAAGTGGCCGGTGGCGATGTCGAGGACGACGATGCGGGCCTGGGGGGCAAATTGCGCTGCATGGGAAACAGCGGAGGGCCAGGTGCGCGCGGGTTGTGGCAGGCAAGAACAGACTCCAGCCAGACAAAACGCAACAACCGCGATGAACTTTGCGCTGCGCACACCACGAGTATCCATGATTGCAGTGGGGATCGGGGTGCGGATGAGGATGGGGATTCAGCGGGATTATGCTTGCATCCAGGCGGGTGACGCGATGAAGGTGCTGATATTTGGCGCGACGGGAATGGTTGGACAAGGGGTCTTGCGCGAATGCCTGCGCGATCCGGAGGTGGAACTGGCGGTAACCATCGGGCGCACGGCGACCGGGATGCGCGATGCGAAGCTCAAGGAGATTGTGCATGGTGATTTGGGAAACTACGCGGGGATTGAGAAGGAGCTGACGGGGTTCGATGCGTGCTTCTTCTGCCTGGGCGTGTCGTCAACCGGGATGAAGGAAGCGGAGTACGAACGGATCACTTATGGGTTTACGCTGGCGGCGGCGGAGACGCTGAGCCGGGTCAATCCGGGGATAACGTTCATCTATGTTTCGGGTGCGGGAACGGATAGCTCGGGAAAGGGGCGGATCATGTGGGCGCGGGTGAAGGGACGGACGGAGAATGCGCTGCTGCGGCTGCCGCTCAAGGCGTATATGTTCCGGCCGGGGCTGATCGAGCCCCTGGATGGGATTCAGTCGAAGACGCCGGTGTACAGGGTCTTTTACAAGCTTGGCGGGCCGCTGCTGCCGCTGCTGCGGTGGGCGCTGCCGAATCAGGTGTTATCGACCAGGGAGATCGGGCGGGCGATGCTGGCGGTGGCGAAGCGTGGTTATGAGAAGCGGATATTGGAGACTAAAGATATTCGTGCGGTGGTGCGGGTCTGACCGTAAACAGCAGCGACGTGGGAACAGAACAAAGAAAATGCCCTGAGCGCGCGGTCTTGCCATTCGCTCTCATCGACGATCCGTCCAGGGTGTTTCTGCGCCCTTATGAGCCTGGCGGCTTCGCCAACCGCGCCGCCATCAGCGCAAAGGTGGGAAACGTCAGGTACACCAGGCCGATCTCGGAGTAATAACCGGGCGCGGTCATCTTCATGGGACCGTAGGCGAACATCGGGTAGTCGAACACCAGATTCATGGCCAGCCACAGCGTTCCAACAATCAGGGCTTCGCGAACCAACACGGGACGGGCTCGAAAATAGCCGATGAGCAATGCTCCGGCGGTCAGCAAAACGACGAGATACATCAGCGTACCGAAGAGTGGAGCATTGGATTTCTTCAAGGGAAATGCAACGAAAGAGATGGCAAAAGGAATGAACCAACTGAGGAGTCCGAGCAATACGGCGCGTTTCCAAAGAACCATAGTTGCCTCCAATGGTCAAGTGTAGGCCATCTTCAGATCCATATCGGGAGAGAAGAAAAGGATGTTGTTGCCGTGATAGAGTGAGAATCCACGGAGGATAGGAAGGATGGCGGCTGGGTTGCAGATCCCGGGGAATGACGAGACGATCGACCTGCAGCAGCAGGTGGCGCGGTTGCAGGCGCTTCTGGAGGCTTCGCGGAAGGTTCACTCGACGATTCGCGAGGAAGAGGTGCTTAAGCAGGTGCTGCGGATCGTGGTGCGGGAGCTGGAGATGGCCGGGGCGGCGTTTCCTTCTGCCGGTTTGGTTTACGGCGACGAGCCGCCGGCAGACACGGATGCGGCGCTGCGCTATCCGCTGGAGGATCGCGACGGCGCACGAATGACGGAGCTGGTGGTGGCGCCTCTGGACGGGCGGGAGTTGACGCTCTACGAGGCGGACTTCATCGAGGGGCTTGCCTTGCAGGCCGCGGTGGCTCTCGAAAATGCGCGGAATCACAAGCGCAACGTGGCTTTTGCGCGCGTGCAGCAGGACCTGGATGCGGCACGGGTGATTCAGCGGTCGCTGCTGCCGCAGACGCAGACTTCGATCTCCGGTTACTCGGTGGCGTTTCGTTCAGCCACCTGCTATGAAGTGGGCGGGGATTACCTGGATATTGTGGAGCAGCCCGACGGCAGCGTGCTGATGGCGGTGGCTGACGTGGCGGGCAAGGGGCTGGCTTCAGCGATTATGTCCACGAGTTTCCGGTCGGCGTTCCGGGCGATGGCGGTGACGGGGATGCCGCTGGATGAGCTGGCTACGCGGATGAACCAGCACCACTGGGCCGAGGGCGAAGAGGCGCGGCGGCGGTATGTTACGGCGATCTTCCTGAGACTCCACCCGGAGGCCGGCGTGATAGAGGTGTTGAACGCGGGGCACAATCCGGGATTCCTGATTGAGCCGGGCCAGGAGCCGCACCAGTTTATCGCGGCGGGAACGCCGCTGGGACTGCTGCCGGGCATGCGTTACGCGAGCGAGCGGCACGGGTTTGCGCCGGGGGCCCGGCTGCTTTTTTATACCGACGGGCTGACGGAGGTGTTCAAGGGGGATGAGGAATTTGGGCCCGATCGGCTTTTGGATGAATTTTCCAAGTGCCCGGCGGAGAAGGCTGATGGTATTCTCGATGCATTGTGGACGACCCTCGAGGAATTCTCAGAGGGCGGCCCGCAGTCGGACGACATGACCGCATTGGCGCTGTGCCGTTGGAGAAATAACCCGGAGATGCCGGCATGAGCAAGTTGAAGACCACGACTGTGGAGGTCCGGTTACCATCGCGGATGGGCTTCGAGAAGGTGGCCATGAGCACGGCCGCTTCGGTGGCCAGGTTGATGGGCTTTCGCGAAGACCGGGTCGAAGACCTGAAGACGGCGGTGGCCGAGGCGTGCATCAACGCCATTGAGCACGGCAACCAGCTGAACGAGAAGCTGTCGGTAGGTGTGGTGCTGTCGGCAAGCGTCGACTCGCTCGAAGTGAAGGTCATCGACGACGGCAAGGGCATGAAGACTCAGCCGGCCAAGCCGGACATCGACCGCAAGATGCACGGCCAGGAAGACCCGCGCGGGATGGGCATGTTCCTCATCCAGGCGCTGGTGGACGAGGCGGAGTGGGTAGCCGGGTCCGACGGCAAGAGCAGTTATGTCCGGCTGGTGATCAGGTTGGATAAAGATGCGGAATAACGATGCGGAATAACCAGGAAAATACGGAGACTATTGATCGTGCAGAGCGAAACCAAGTCGCATGTTGACCAGCTCACTTCCCCCGCCGGACATCCGGTGACCGTCCTCCGTTTTGAGGGGGATATTGCCAGCACCTCGAAGGACGCGGTCCTGGGCGCATACCAGGCGCTTCCCAAGGGCAAAGTCCAACTCATCTTGCTGGATTTCAGCAAGGTGGACTACATCAATTCAAGCGGCATTGCGCTGGTGATCCAACTGCTGATCGAGGCCGCGAACTCCGGTCAGAAGGTATACGCCTACGGTCTTTCGCCGCACTTTACCAAGGTGTTTACCATGGTGGGCATCACCAAGTACGCCGGGCTGTTCCCTTCACAGACCGAAGCTCTGGCGGCGCTGTAGCGGCGGCGCCAACGGGCATTCCCTGCGCGTATGATGGCCGATATGAACCTCGAGGCAATTCAAGCCGCAATTCGCGAGGCCGGCTTCGACGGCTGGCTGTTCTACGACCACCATCATCGCGACCCCATTGCCGGGCGCATCCTGGGACTGGACGAAAAGGCGCACATCACGCGGCGCTGGTACTACTTTGTGCCCGCCGTGGGCGAGCCGCGCAAGCTGGTGCATCGCATTGAGCAGGGGCGTCTGGATTCGCTCCCCGGCGCCAAGGGCCGGTACTCAAGCTGGCAGGAGCTGGCCGTGGGACTGGAGGCCATGCTCTTCGATGCGCGCCGGGTCGCCATGCAGTACTCCCCCGACAACGCCATCATGTACGTCTCCATGGTGGATGCCGGGACGGTGGAGTTCCTGCGCTCTCTGGGCAAGCAGATCGTGAGTTCGGCCGACCTCGTTAGCCAATTTGAAGCGGTTCTGAGCGAGGAGCAGGTCGAGAGCCACGGCGTGGCGCAGCGGGCCATCGATGGCATTCTGGCCGAGGGCTGGCGGGAGATTGGACGGCGGCTGCGGCCAGGCGGCGGCACAGGCAGTCTGACGGAATTCGATCTTGTGGTTTGGCTCAGCGAGGCCATGCGCCGCGAAGGGCTGGTGTGGGAAAACGGCCCCAATGTCAGCTCCAACGCCAACAGTTCCGACTCCCACTATGAGCCCACGGCGGAGAGAACGGCGCCGATCGAGGAAGGCGATTTTATCCTGATCGACATCTGGGGCCGGCTGGAGAAGCCGGGCAGCGTCTTCTACGACATTACCTGGACCGGCGTGGTGGGACGCGAGCCGACGGAGCGGGAGCAGCACATCTTCGAGACGGTGCGCACCGCCCGCGACGCGGCCATTGCGGCGGTAGAACAGGCCTTTGCTGAGGGGCGGGCGATTTGCGGTTACGAGGCCGACGATGCGGCGCGGGCGGTGATCCGCGCGGCCGGTTTCGGCGAGTTCTTCACGCACCGCACCGGTCACAACATTTCCCACGAGCTGCATGGCGCCGGCGCGCACCTTGACAACCTGGAGACCCACGACGAGCGCCGCATCCTGCCGCGTACCTGTTTCTCCGTCGAGCCCGGCATCTATCTGCCGGAGTTCGGCGTGCGCAGCGAAGTGGACATGCTCACCGCGCCGGGCAAGGCCTGGGTCACGGGACAGATTCAGCGCGAGCTGGTGCGGATCTAGTGTGCCGACTCCATCGTTCCCTTCATAAATGCTGTCATCCTGTGCGACCGTATCGAAAATGCTGTCATCCTGAGCGACGGTAGCGAAAATGCTGTCATCCTGAGCGACCGTAGCGAAAATGCTGTCATCCTGAGCAACCGTAGCGAAGCGAAGGGAGTCGAAGGACCTGCGTTTGGCATCGCTGCTAAAGCGTGTTTCAATAAAAAGGTCTTGTGTCAGGGCACGACTTCAGTCGTGCCGAAAGCGCCAACAGAATCAACGCAGGGCTTTAGCCCCGGAGGGATGCGTTCCGCCTATTTCGCCCAGACCCAGGCCCTTCCCCAACCCGCACCCCAACGCCCGCGTGCCATCGCTCTCCGGGGAATCGCCATCTCTACTATTGAATCACAGCCCGGCCGGGACTCCTATCCAAGACAATTGGTGCTCAATCAATCAGCCGCGAGAGCTGTCACCGGAATAAACTTGCCTGACATTTGCTGAATGGCGGAAACAAGGCTGATTCGGCACTTGCCATCGGGCACTAGCTCGACTGCTCGTTCCGGAAACTCGTTGTAGATTCGCCCGTCAAGTGTTCGTCCGGTCAGGTGTTTCCGAACCCCGCCCCACTGCTTGAAGAAGAACTTCACTCCAGAGTCCCGGCATTGCTTGCGCAATGAACGCACCCAGCATGCATCGATTGGACGAGCGCCCGGGCCGCTTTCTCCGCCCACAATCATCCAATCGATCTCATTCAGGTTTACGATCCCAATGTCCTCAAGAAGCGGTTCGACCGACAGAAACTTGACTCGAGCACCGGACTGGCTCAGATGCGCAATTCGTGGCACACCGTATCGCTTGTCTTCTACGCTTACACCCCACCAGATATGTCTCTGTTTGGCGGCAAACCGTAGGTTGGTTCTCAGAAGATCGCGCATTCGAAGCGATCGCTTCGTTAAGATCTGAAATGTGTGCCAATTCGCCTCAACCATTACTCGCGACACGGCTTCGATATATTCATCAGGAACGCCTTCATGAAACAGATCGCTCATTGAATTCACGAAGATCATTTTTGGCGATCGCCAGCGGAGAGGATCGGCCAGCTTCTCAGGAATGAGCCTCAGGTCAAAGCCCTGCTCAAACGGATGCCCAGGGACTCCTCGAAACCGCTCGGCAAATCTTTCCGCATAGCAGTGCTTACATCCAGGGCTGACCTTGGAGCATCCGCGCACCGGATTCCACGTTGCATCTGTCCATTCGATCGCGCTTTGTACACTCATGACTGCTCCTTTGGGAATCGTACAAGATCGCGCCCCGTCAACCCCACCTCCTTTGAGCTGACCGGGGTGACTTTGACAACTCCAGATGAACGTAACTGCTGAAGAACGGAACGATAGTGCTTCGCAATAAACGGAAGCGACCACGTTTTCCCAAGAATGTCATCGAACGCAATTTGTCGCCCAGCAAACTCACGGATCAGGATTGTTTTCAACTCATCCAGCTGTGGGGTTTGCGAGATCAATACGCCTTGAGAGTTCCCGGAAAAATCAAACGTTCCCTCTTCATCGCCAAGTGGCCACATCACGTCCTTCATTAGGAGGACTGCCTTCAAACTGTTGCTCGCATGGATGAGGTAGTACTTTGTTCTTTTGCCCGCCATTCGATCTTCGTGCGCATCATACCGAATTCGAAACGGGCGCACATACTGCGCTGAAAGTCGTCCGCAAAAATACTCAAGAAATCCTTCCTCTCTCCTCGTCCCGTGCTGATGGATGAATGGTTGTCGGCGCCATTCATCGTCCCCGAAGAGCTCCGTGACGTGATGTACCACCGCGTCGTTGGTCATGTCCATGTTGATGCGATACCACATGAGATTGATCAGCAACTCGCCGCACGGCAGCGCCAGAATGTCATTCATCATCGGAATCGAAAGAGGATGCCCATAGGGATCCACAAGAAAAAAGCTCGGCGCAGATTTACGCGCCCTGATTCCGCCGATAACTTTCGGAATGAGCTCGCGTGAGTCCGCCAGACGGGTCGCAACTTTGAAGTTCTCTGGATATGGAAGGGTGGAGCTAAGACAGCCTCGCAGTTGCCTGAGTTGCGCGGCATCATCCTCAACCAAAACGAGCCCGAGTTTCTTGCCTCGATTCCGCTCGGCGAACTCCTTTCCAGCCCTCACCGCAATGATTGGAGAGCCGTCGACAAGTTTGCCCTCAAACTCATACTGTCCTGGGCCGGCAAAGCAGTCCACGTAGTACAACAGGTCGAACGCACTCCCGAGGATCCTCGCCCAACTCGGGAGGTATCGCGTCAATATCTGGTGCTTAATCCTCGATACCCGCTTTAAGTGCTGGGGTTCAAATTGCGGAGTCTCCATTGCCAGAAGTATTCGCTTTATTTTCGCTAACGTCAATAGCGTTGAGCAGAGTACACCGGCATCGGAACAATAGGAATCATTTTCGCGACCCAGTCCTGTGGCCAGCCTCCATCAGGTTGGTCAAAATATCGTTGATGCGGGTCAGGTGTCCCTCGCCTTTGCTGCGCAGCCAATCCAGCACCTGCGCATCCAGCCGCACGCTCACCGCCCGCCTTGATCTCCTATTCCCTGTTCCCTGTCTTTCCCCAACACGCTCACCAGCGGCCCCATCGTACCCGCCATGCCCGCCAGCTTCAGCGTCTGCTCGTACTCCGCCTGCTGTTTCGCTACGCCCCGCTCCGTCTTCCGCGGCCGCACCCGGAACCCCTCCCTGCGCAGAATCGTGCGCAGATTGCCCAGAAGCTTCTCCCGCCATCCGATCCTTTCCAGCCACGGCATCTTCTTCGCCTCCCGCTCCTCGCGCTTGCTCTCCAGAGCCTCCTTGCGTACCGCCCGCTGCTCGGCCGCCAGGTCCTCCAGCGCCCCCTCCTTTGGTATCAGCGCGTACACCAGTTCGCATCCCAATCCCTTCGCCGCCCGGCTCAGCGTCGCCAGCATGATCCGGGAGTTCTTCTCCGATTCCTCCAGCCGGTGAACCTCCCACCGGCAAACCCCCAGCCGCCGCGCCACCTCGTCCACCGGAACCCCCAACGCCTGCCGGATGCTCTTGAGCCACCCTGTCCCGCCCCACGCCGTCCCGCCGCCCTTGCGCTTCTTCACCAGCCGGAACGGCAGCAACGCCTCGTCCAGCTCCTTCCGCAGCCTGTCCCGTTCATATGTCCGCATTCAGGCCCTCCATTTGCCAAATGGTCAAAAAATCGCAGTTCTCGCGCGCACACCTTTTCGAAATGTCGCGTAAATCACACAAGATAAATGAGTTACTTTGGTTTTCAAGAAACGCAACAGGACATAGAAAAGTCCGCCTGTACCGCGACGCGCTCAACCGTGAATCAACAACTTACGAGCCGCAGCAAGCCAAAACATCCTTGAAATTTGCTCTCTTGTCCAATTCTGCCAAATTTCTGTGTATTTCTACGCAAACACTTCGCGCATTTTGCGCCCTCGCCAGCAACCACGCGCCTTTGAGCCCCATCGGCAGGAATTCTGTGCATCCGGCCAACCACCGGATTCCACTCCCTCCTGCCCCAGATTCCTACTCCAGTCCCTCAGTCCCCGGCCCCTCAGTCGATAGTCGCTAGTCCCTGTTCCCTGATCTCTGACCCCTGATCTCTGATCTCTGACCACTGATCTCTGATCTCTGCCGTCGTGCGATATAGTCAAAAAGGAATGGCCACAGCACAAAACAAGAAAGCTTCCGGGGAGACAGGGTTTCTGTACCTGCCCCTGATTGCCGGATGGCTGGTGCCCGGCGCGGGGCATTTTCTGTTGCGCAAATGGTTCCGCGGGGCGCTGCTGTCGGCGTCGATTTTTGGCATGTTCGCCATCGGCATCGCCATGCAGGGGAAGGTCTACGCAGGCGCGCACGACATTCTGGAACTTCTCGGACTGGCGGGCGACTTGGGCAATGGGCTGCTCTACATCGTCAGCCGGGTTCTGGGCCTCGGCGCGGACCAGATCCAGGTGACGACGGCCGACTATGGGACCCGGTTCATCGTGGTGGCCGGCCTCTTGAACGTGATTGCCGCCGTCGACGCGCACCGTCTGCGCACCGGGAGGAAGGCATAATGTTCAAGCCCTCTCACTTTGCGGCGGTGGTGCTGTTCGCGTTATTTGCGTCGATGGTTTTCGGCATCACCCAGCGCGAGACCCCGCGGCGGATGGTTCACTACGGGCTCTACTGCTTTGTGCTGTTCGTCGGCTCGGTGGTGGTGCTGAGTTGGCTGATGTTTCTGATCGCGCGATAGGTTCCCGGCCGAGATTCGTGGTTCCCCACGTATTTGATTGGCCTGCGGTTGTCAAAAGGACATCGCGGATGCTTCTTATGTTTGATAGATTATTGCCATGAACAAACTTTGGCACGCAGAGAACAAGATGCCGGCAAAGGCAACGTTGGAACAAAGGATCCAATGGCACAAGCAACATCGGGAGCACTGCGCCTGCCGGGAAGTTCCAAAGAGTCTGTCGCCTTATATCAAGATCAAGAAATGAAGATAGGGTAAGGGCCTTTTCACGCTTCCGGAGCAGCTTTGCCGGGTCTCGAGTAATGTTTCAAGCGTTGTTTTCGCGCTGCCAGACGGCGGCGTCGAACCTGTGCTCACAGGTGTACCCCTCGGCCAGATAGAGATCGATGGCGTGGGAGTTGGATTCGGTCACGGTGAGGGAGATTTCGGTGGCGCCCTGGCGCATGAAGTGGAAGCTGGCTACGGAGAGGAGCATGCGGGCCAGGCCGCGCAGGCGGTACTCGGGGCGGACACAGACCTGGGTGATGTGGCCGCTCTGCGCGCTGACGCGGGAGCCTAGAATGAGGGCCACGAGCTGGCGGCTTTGGCGGTCGACCACCACGTGCGAGACCTGCGTGGAGAAGGTGCCGCAGCCGGAGTAGCGGACGATGTTGTGAAGGAAGCGCTGGGAGCCGTGGACGGTGCGGTACTGGTCGTTGATCACGCTGTCGGGATGATCGCGATAGGCATCGGAGATGAGCTGGCCCGCGGGAGAGAGGTCTTCTTCGCGCCAGGCGCGCAGCTCCAGGCCGCGAGGCAGATCCACGCGGGGCTGATTCCAGAGACCTTGAAGAGGCTGCACCATGAAGAGCCGCCGGAAGACCTGGAAACCTGCGTCGCGAAAAACGCCGGCGTGGACGCCTGAAGGGTGCAGCAACAGTTGCGATTCGATGCGGTCGACTTGCGGCGAGTTCTGAAGCGTCTCAAAGAGATGCTTGAGGAGGGTTTGCTCGATCTCGTGGGCTGATGGCGGGATCTCGGGGGCTGGAGCCGGCCCGGAGCCTGGATCGGCAAGCGAGCCGGCTGGATGGCTGGACAGGGCAAAGACGTCGCCGATGACGGCCTTGGTCTCCTCGTAGACGCAGAAGGCATAGCCGGTGACCTGGCCTGCCTCGAGAGCCGCGTAACCGGGGAGCATGTGGCTGTCCAGATATTGCATCAGCAGTTTGGACGAGGTCCGATAGTCCCAATGCAAGCGCTGTTTCCACAACTCACCCTCGGCATCGAGCACAGGGCGAAGCACCGGCGCCGCGAAGTGCCGCAGGTCGAGGATCTCGATGGAAACGGCCGATGCCATGGCTCTCCCCTGGATATGGGACGGCTGCGGCGCTGGCAAGAAAGCGGTCAAGGCGCGGGTCAGTGAGGCTCGGTTGCATGCGGGCACGGATTGCGCCTACCGGTCACGTTGCCATGAACTGCGGCCGGGTACAAGTTGAAGTTCAGCTTATCAGAGCGGCTCTCAAATTTCAGTGACCTTGTCTGGGCCGCGCGGAGAACCGCTGCAGCTTACCGGCTGCCCACCATATAGACCACGAGTCCTTGCTCCGGCCAGGTGAAGAGCTGTTCGAAGTGGCGGCCCTCGAGGTACTCATCGAGCGCGGCCGGAGTGTGCAGGTCTACTCCGTTACGGCCGGTCACCCGCACCACCAGCAAATGTTGGCCGTCCGGCACGCCGTCTTGCTCATAATTGACTACCTCGCGATTGCGATAGAAGGAGAGGCCATACTCGATGTCGCGGCGGACGCGAAAAACGGCGACGGTCTCGTCGGCTGGGGCCAGGGCAGCGAGGTGATCGGCCAACGGGCGGGCGGAGTAGGCGCGGTCCAGCAAATGAATGACGCGCTTGGTGGCGGCGACGGCCGGAATGCCGAAGACCGGGCCCACGCCATAGAGAAAGAGGACCAACACCACCAGCACCCCTGAGGTAACCAGCCTGAGCCTGGCCACGCCGTAGCCTTTTACCACAATGAGAATGAGCAGCGCTGCCCCCGAGGCGGCCAGGGCCGCGATGGCGAGCGCGTGAGGGGGCGGCATTTTGGCACTATGGGTTACGAACCAGGGCAACAAGAGCGCGAACATGGTCATTACGCCGCAAAGAACAGCGTGACCCACCAGGACCCAGCGGTTGAGGCCCGGATGGCGGCGGCGGAAAAGGTAGTCTCCAGTGAGGATGGCGAGGGGAGGAATAGAAGGCAGGATGTAGCCCGGCAACTTCGATTGCGAGAAGGAGAAAAAGACGATGGGAATGAGGGCCCAGAGCACCAGGAACTCAGGAAAGGCATCTCCGGGCCGGTTAGGGGCGGGCTTGCACAGGCTGGCGCGGCGCAGGCGCCACTCGGCCACCGAGGTCTGGATGCCGTCGACGAGGGCGCGGACGGCGATCACCGTCCAAGGCATCATGGCCAGCACTACGACCGCAAGGTAGTACCAGAAGGGCTGCACGTGCTGATAGCGGTCGGTGGCAAAGCGCTCGAAGTTGTGTTCGAGAAAGAACTCACGGAAGAAGGTGGGGTTCTGATGCTGGACGGCAATGAACCAGGGCAGGACCATGGCGAAGTAGAGGGCCACGCCCGGCCACCAGAAGGAGCGGCGCAGGATGGACCACTCGCGGCGCAGGAAGGCAAAGGCGGCGATGATGACGGCTGCCAGCAAGGGCGCCACCGGCCCCTTGGCCAGGGTGGCGAGGCCGGTGAAGAAGTAAATGTCGTAGAGCCAGAACTTGGAATCAGTCTCGTACCAGGCATACCAGCCGAGGAGCCCGATGGCCAGAGGCGCCGCCATTTGCATATCCGTGGAGGCGCCGCGGGAAAAGCCGATGATGCCGGCGCAGGCGACGGTGATGAGGGCGGCATCCAGGTGTCCGCCGGGCCGGAAGCGCCGCATGTGCAAGTAGATGAGCCCAACCATGATGAAGGCAAAGGTGGTGGAGGGCAGGCGGGCGCTCCAGTCGTGTACGCCGAAGTCCTGAAAAAGGAACATGGCGCGCCAGTAGTAGAGGGCCGGCTTCTCCAGCCAGGGACGGCCATAGAGATAGGGAGTTACGCAGGCGCTGAGCTTATCGCTGAGGGTGTGAGCAGAGTCGAAGCGTCCCAGCATTTCGTGGGCGATCTGGGCGTAGCGGGGCTCGTCGGCTCCCACCAGGCCCATTCCATCGCCGCCCAGGAACGGAGTGAGGCCGTAGGAAAGAAAGAAGACGGTGAAAAGAAGAAAGACGGCTGCTTCGCAAACGATGGCCCAACGGGGCAGCCGTTTGTTCCGGCTTTCGGGTGAGTCCGGAGCCGATGATTCCAGTGCAGTCTCCACTTGCAGCGCTTCTCCAGATCCAGCGTTTCCAAAGCGGGCGGTCTCAGCGTGTTCCGCGCAGAGTGACAATAGCGGCTTCTGTCAGGGCGCCTGGGGGAGCTGACCTGGCCGGGAAGCGGTCCGCGCCCGAAAAGAAACGCGGGGATGATGCTCGGATTCGACAGGGTCAAGGCTAACAGATTCGCGCGGAATCTCAAGGTCTCTGAAGCGCGTTCCCGGTGAAACAGGCCACATTCCGGCATAAAGGCGGCCGGACTGAGGGGAGTGGGATTCCTGCGCGGCTACTCTGCCGGGGCCTTTTGCTCCGCGGCAAGACTCTGCTCTGCCGGCGCTTTGTGCCGCTTGCGGTGCCGGCCCATCAGTTCTTCGATACGCGCCTGGAATCGGCCCGAGCGGTCGGCGAGAAAGCTGAGTTCCGGAACGTGGCGCACACCCATCCGCTCCTTCAATGCATAGCGAATGTACCCCTTGGCGGCCTCCAGGCCGGCGATGGTATCCTTTTCGGCCTGGGCGATATCTTTGACAGCACTGTCCACGGCCACGTAAACCCGGGCCGATTTTCCGCCTGGATTGAGCGAGACTTCGGTCACGTAGCAGAAGTGGATGCGGGGGTCGACGAGTTCACCCTCGATCATGGTTCCGATCTCCAGCCGCAGCGTCTCCGCAACCCGGTCCTGATGATGCTTGCGCGCTCTGTTCTCCGGCATGACTATTCGCTCCTGGTATAGGTAAACGGTTAAGGATAGCAGAGGTGAGCCGGTGGGTCAGGTCTGGTGGAGGGGTCGGACAGGGCACCGACCTGCTCCCGGCGTGTTTGTCCGCGAACCGGGTCTTCCCGCGGCCGAAAAAGGCGGTGTTGGGGAGAATTGCCGATCCGCACATTCCAGATACTCGGGGGAGAGCTCATCCGGCGCAGATTTGGATGGCCTCTCCGTGATGCTTCGCGCTGCAAACGGTGTTTCTTGACGTGGTCGAGAATCCCGCCAATGAATCGGACGGAGGCGGCTTGCTGTGGGTTAAGTCGGGCAAGTATGCGACTGATCACAGGGTTGACAGGCGGCGGAAAAGGGCCTGACTTCGAGCAGAGCGCTCGAAAGGCATACCTCAGGGGCTAAAGCCACGTCGATTTTGCGGGCTTTGATGCCCGGGGCTAAAGTCCCGGCCTACCATTCCAGCCATACCAGTCCCGGCCTACCATTCCCGGCCCACCAGTCCAGGCATACCAACATTGGCCTGCTCGTTCCGGCCTGCCAACCGAGTGAGCTTTTCCGCGGCCTATTGAATCGGCAGAGAGACGGCGGTTCTTGAGCCCTTTCCGATTCTTCGAGTTCCAGTTGGGCGTGCGATCGTTTGGAAAGCGGAGACGCGCATGTTTCCAAGGGGGCCAGCGGCGTGTGCGTTCGGCGGTCGGCAGAGCTGCCAGCCACGAGGACTGCGTGCCCGGGTTGTGGAGAGGGTTCGGAGCGCTTTGATCGAACGCGTCGCTCAGCTCTCGATGTAGTCCCAGAAAGAGTCGGCGAGTTCGGCGCCGAGTTCGTTGAGCATGCGGCGGGCGGAGCGTTCGACTTCTTCGACGAGGCCGTGCAGGTAATCGCGGGAGCGGGAGATGGCCACCACGCCGATGGTTGCCGATTGCCAGGTGACCGCCTCATCCAGTTCGGCTACGGAGATGTTGAAGCTCTGCTTCAACTGGTCCTTGAGCGAGCGCACCACCTGACGCCGGTCTTTGAGCGACTGGGCGTGCTCGATGCGGATTTCGAGGGTGAGTTGGGCGACGGGCATGGCGTTCGAGCGCTGTCTCCGACAGTGTAAGCCGGGTTCGAGCGGCCGGGCGGATTTTTTCTTGCACTCCACTGTCCGCAGTAACAGTTCTGGCCGCTGGAGTGAGGGCAACAATCCCGCGCGGCGCGATTCGATGCCAAACCGGAAGTCTTGGAGGTGGTCTAATCCGCGAACTGGGCCAGTTGTTCCGGGGCCGGTTTTTGGGTGAAGAGGCTGACCACCACCATGGAAAGCACGGCCGCGGCAAGAGCGGGAAAAATGGCGTCGCGCGCGGCGAGAATGGGAGGGAAGAGAGTCTTCACTGCGGGAATGTCCCAGACCAGGGTGACCACGGTGCCGGCGCCGATGGCCGCCACCGCGCCCCAGGCGGTGACTCGCCTGGAGTAAAAGGCCGCCAAAACGACCGGCGTGATGGCGGCAGAGTAAATGGTGTAGGCATAGAGCATCTTTTGGAGAATGCTCTGGGCGTAGATGGCCTGGTAGAGCGCCCAGCAGCCGAGCAGCACCACGGCCAGGCGCGAGACGATGAGGATCCGCTTGTTGGAGGCCTTGGGCGCCATGTAGCGGACGAAGACGTCCTCGATGAGGTTGGAGGCCGGGGAAAACAGGTAGTTCGAGGCAGTGGAGATGACCTTGGCGAAGACCGCGCCCAACAGTACGGCGCCCATGAATGCAGGCAGCCCATGGCGCGCCGTGTAAGGGATGATTTCGTAGGGCTGTCTGGCTACTTCTCCGGTGGGATAGAGCGCCGAGCCAAATACGGCGATGGCCACGATCAGCGTTTCCAGCAACAAGGTGCCCAGAATCCAACCGACGACTGAGATGCTCGCGTCTTTCTCGGACCTTGCGGAGAAGAACTTCTGGTACATGACCTGATTGCCGAGCATGAGCAGCAGGGTGGGGACCAGGAACTCGAGCGCGCGGACCAGGGTGAGGTTGCCCAGTACCTGAAAGTGCGATGCGGGCAGGGCGGCGTGCAGACCGGTCCACCCGCCGGCCTTCAGGAACAGATAAGGCGTGGCGACGATGCAGATGACGGTAACCAGCGAGCCGATGGCCACGTCCATGTAGGCTACCGAAGACATCCCGGCCAGGGCCGTGGTGACAATGACGAAGGCGGCGATGAGGTAAGCGCCCAACTCCGGCGTAACGGTGTCTGGAAAGATGAGGTGCAGGACGTTTCCGCCGCCCTTGAACTGGTAGCTGGTGATGCCGACATAGGCGAAGAGAATGGCGATGGTGCCCAACACCCGCGCCGTCTGGTTATAACGGGCCTCGAGCAGGTCAGGGAGGGTGAATTGCGCGAATTTGCGGGCGCGAGGCGCGATGAAGTATATGAGCAGCAGGCCGAGCCAGCCTCCTGCCGGCTGCCACAGCGCGGCAAAGCCATTCCTGTAAGCGTTCTCGGCACCGGCAAAGAGCGAGCCGGCGCCGATCCAGGAGGTGAGCAGCGTGAGCACCAGGACCAGGGCAGGAAGCGACCGGCCCGCCACGAGGTAGTCGGCCTTGGTCTTGACCTGGGAGGTGCGATAGATGGCAACCGACAGCAGCACAACGACAATAACGGCCAGAACGACAACATAAAGATGGGACATTCGCAGGGTTCCTCGCTGGCGAAACCAGGGTTCCCACGAGTGTACCGGATCAGGATTCGCGCGGGTAGACGGGTGCCGCGGTGAAGGTGGAACTGGGCGTT
>DASWZM010000330.1:0-3805 GCA_036404455.1 Occallatibacter sp.
CAGGTTGTTATCAGTTGGCCGAGTCCTCTGCCCGTTTATGAGGCAGAGAATATCAAGGCGTGGTTGGCAATTGTGGAAAAGAAGATAGCCCGATCCGCAAGTAAGCCAGTAGAGCACACAGAGGCCGCCCAATAAGGCGGCCTCTGTGTTTTAGGAACCAAGATAATCAGCAACGCAGAGTTAGGACACTACCGAATGCCTCTCCCGCACGCTAAGCTGAGCTATGATTGAAGAGTAACCATGCCACGCTCCGTTCAAATCTCGACACCTTGGCCGTCGCATGAATCTTTGATCGGAAAACTGCGCATCCCCAAGGCCCGCCAAAAGGAATTGTTGGAAATCATGGATGAAGCTTGGCGCGAAGCTGAAGACGAAGAAGCGGGCGCGGTTACCACGATGGGCGCGATCAATTGGATAGAATCGGGAAAGAAGCGCAAGAGTGCCTCCGCCGCTTAATCCCAATGCCGTCTTCCTGAATATTCCCTACGACGAAGAGTTCCGGAGGCTCTACCTTGCCTATATCGTGGGGCTATATCAGATGGGATTCGAGCCCCGCATCACTTCCGGAATACCAGGGGGTGAGCGCCGGTTGGACAGAATTCTCGCATTGATCCAGGGTTGCCGCTATTCCATCCACGATCTCTCGCGCGTTGAGTTGAGCGTTGCCCCGCCCGCCACGCCGCGCTTCAACATGCCGCTGGAGTTGGGACTGACGATTACCTGGGCGAAGCTGAACCCGGCTCGCCACACCTGGTTCTTATGGGAATCCTCGCCACGCCGCTTGCAGAAGTCGATGAGTGACCTGGATGACACTGATCCCCACATTCACTCTGGCACAGTAGAGGGCGTTCTGAGCGAACTTCGGAACGCATTCGTCCGCGACGGCGCTCCACCCGTTCAAAGGATGATGAAGGCCTACCGCGTGCTGGAAGGCAAGATCGACAGCATTCTGGCCAACGCCGGCACACGGAACCTTTATGCGGCGAGTGTCTTCAGGGAGCTGTGTTTCATGGCTTTGGACGCGGCACGCCGCAACAAAGAAAGATCCGGAAAATGACCCCCACCATCGGCGTCTTCGATTCCGGCTTCGGCGGCCTCACCGTCCTGCGCGCCCTCATCCACCGCCTCCCGCACACCCAATTCGCATTCCTGGGCGACACCGCCCGCCTGCCCTACGGCTCCAAGTCACGCCGCACCATCGCCCGCTACGCCGCCCAAAGCGCCCAGTTCCTGGTCCGCGAGCAGGGCGCCGAATTCCTCGTCATCGCCTGCAACACCGCCAGCGCCCTGGCTCTCGACGCCATTCAGGACGCCGTATCCGTCCCCGTCCTCGGCGTCATCGAACCCGGCGCAGCGGCCGCCCGTGCCGCCTCCCGCACCGGCGACGTTCTGGTCATCGCCACCGACGCCACAGTCCAAAGCCACGCTTACGCCGCCGCCTGCCGCGCCCTGGGCCTGCGCGCCCTCGAGAAAGCCTGCCCGCTCCTCGTCCCCCTCGTCGAAGAAGGATGGATCGATCATCCCGTCACCGCCGAAGTCATCAGCATCTATCTCGCCGAGCTGAACGCCGCAGCCGCCGCTGTGGGACTCAACCCTGATGTGCTCGTCCTCGGCTGCACCCACTACCCCCTGCTCCGCCCACTCATCGAACGGGCCGTCCCTCAAGGGACTCGCGTCATCGACTCCGCCGAAGCCGCCGCCGAGGCCGCCTTCAGCCAGTTCGGCGCCTGCATCACCCCGCCCGCCGCCGCGGCCTCCGCCCCGGAACCCATCCTGCGCTGCTTCGCCACCGACTCCGTCGACAAATTCGAACGCCTCGGCTCCCGCTTCTTAGGCCGCCCCGTCGGAAACGTCCAACTCGTCGACCTCGGCGGCTGATATTCCCTTTCCTGCTGATATTCTGTTACATGGTTGGTCCGGCATCCCCTGAGCCCGAACCATGGAGGAAGAAAGCAAGCATGATCGATCTGGCGGGTAAGACGGCCGTGGTCTTCGGCCTGGCCAACAAGCGTTCCATCGCCTGGGGCATCGCCCAAAAACTCCACGAGGCCGGTGCGACCCTGGCCATCTGCTATCAAAATGAGCGCATGAAAATGGAAGCCCAGGGCCTCATCGACGAGCTGCCCGGCGCTAGCGGCTTCCAGTGCGACGTGTCAAGCGACGCCGAGATCGAAACCCTCTTCGCCGCCCTCAAGGTGAGGTACGGCAAGCTCGAAATCCTCGTCCACGCCGTCGCCTTCGCCCCCGCCGCCGACCTGCGCGGCGACTTCGTCGACACCAGCCGCGAGGGCTTCCGCATCGCCCTCGACGTCAGCGTCTATTCGCTCATTGCCGTCAGCCGCGCCGCCGCGCCCCTCATGGCCGATGGCGGCAGCATCCTCACCCTCACCTTCTATGCCGCCGAAAAGGTGGTCCCCAACTACAACGTGATGGCCGTGGCCAAGGCTGGGCTGGAATGCACGGTCCGCTACCTCGCCTGGAGCCTCGGCTCCAAAAACATCCGCGTCAACGCCATCTCCGCCGGCCCCATCAAGACCCTCGCCGCCCGCGGCGTCGGCGACCTCAGTGAGATGCTCAAGTCCCACGCCGATCGCGCCCCCCTCCATCGCAACGTGGATCAGTTGGAAGTCGGCGGCGCCGCCTTATTCTTGGCCAGCGACTTAGCCGCCGCCATCACCGGCGAAGTCATGTACGTCGACTGCGGCTATAACATCATGGGCTTCTGACAACAATATCGGGTGAAAAGCGGGTGCCCCGCCTTCGCCGAAGTTTCATCGCGGCTAAGGTGGGATACCTATAACTCGAGTCATTTAGAACTTATCCGTAAATTAGTAGCGCCGACCTCCAGGTCGGCTGTCGCGTGGGCCTCCCGGCCCACGCACGGGTCCTGATTGCATGGACGCCGCCAGGATAACCCCTCTGGAGACCGCGCTACCGCAGCAGACAATTTACGGATAGGCTCTTATTGTCTTTTACAGTTTCTGCGAGCAAGAAGCGCTTCAAACTCTATTGCCCGCAGCACTTCTTGTATTTCTTGCCGCTGCCGCAGGGGCATGGGTCGTTCCTGCCAACTTTGGGCGTCGCGCGCTTGAACCCGGAAGCCGCATCTTCCCGCCATGAGTTGGCCGCCGCCACGGTCTCGGCCCCTCCTTGCGCCCGGCGCGTCTTATTCTCCTCAAAGCACGCCCACCCTTCCATCTCCTTCACGGTGTCATCCACCAGGTGACGATGGGGATTGGCTGCAAGCCTGGCAAGCGCCCAATCCTTGCCCTTGGCAAAATCGCCCATGACATCGTCCAGGCCGATGATCGTCGTGTCCATCAGGCCTTCCTCAAAGGCGCGCTCGATCTCGCCGAGCAGTTCTGGCGCATAGAGGTCCGTACTGTATGCAACGAGATCGCTCCAGACGACATCGTTCTTGTCCGTCAACTTTCCATGAAACAGGCTTGCGAAATAACTGACTATCTCCTCGCGGCTCTTTATCCCGGCAGCCACAAGAGTTACAAGACCGCCCAGCGCAGAGCCCCTGACCCATTCGTTGGCGTCTGCATTCTCGATGATGGATTGAATCCCTTCCAGCTTGCCGCCGCACACCGACGCCAGGACCTCGCCAAGACTTTCCGTGATGAAGTCGCCAAAAAGAGAATTGAGAAGATCGCCCGGAAGCAGCGCAATCCGGACCACAAGCGGGTAAGCGCGAGTCTCGCGAAACTGCGCCAGCAGAAACATGGCATAAAGATGAGCCATGTAATCGCCTTCATCGTCGAGCTCGGCCGCCCGATCCGCGACCTCTTCCAGAATGTGG
>DASWZM010000331.1:0-1763 GCA_036404455.1 Occallatibacter sp.
CCCCTCATCCACCCCGGCACAAGAGCCCCTTCACCCCCATAAGCGTCCCAGTCCAGCCCATCCGCTCACCCCTCAAACGGCCCCCGCGCCTGTAACGCCTCCTACGGCCGAAACGCCCAATTGGCCTGCCAACGACAAGCCGGCCCCGGCATCCGTCGTCTGGGACAGCCAGGGCCTCCGCATCGACGCCGCAAACTCAAGCCTCGAGCAGATCCTGAAAGATGTCTCCACCGCCACCGGCACAACAGTCGAAGGCCTGGGCTCCGATGAGCGCGTCTTTGGCGCCTACGGCCCCGGCCAGGCGCGCGATGTGCTCTTCCAGCTCCTGCAAGGCTCCGGCTACAACGTCATCATGATGGGCGATCAGGGCCAGGGAGCACCGCGCCAGATTCTGCTCAGCGTCCGCCAGGCCGCCAGCTCGCAACCCGGCGCCAAAAGCAACCAGCCCAGCAGCGACGAAGACACCGAAGCCGACGAGCCCCCGCAGCAGGAACCCCAGCCCGGCCGCCCAGGGTTCCCGCCCGGCACTCCTCCCCGCAGTCCGCAGCAGATTCAGCAGGAGATGCAGCAGCGCCAGCAGGAAATGCAACAGCGCCTGCAGCCCACGCAACCGCCCACGCAATCGCCCCAGCAGCCGCAGATACAGCCGGTGCAACCGCCCAACAGTCCGCAAAACTAACGCAGCCGTCAGTTCTCAGGGGTCAGCTCTCAGGGGTCAGTTCGCTTGCGACATGACGGCAGGGCCGAAAGGAATCGGCTTCAGGAATCGACAACCGCCAGGCTGGAAAAGCTTGCAAATGTTTTTCTATCTATCTCGACCACGAAGTTTCGATCGCGGAGAATCGGTTTCAGATCACTCGAAGCTCATCGCTGACAACTGAAGACTCAGGACTGACAACTGGCTTCTCACTGCACCCGCGCCACTTCCGTCCGCGCCTTCACACCCACCGGCCGCGCCTGCGGACGGATCAGCGCAAATCCCGCGCGCAGCACTCCATACGCCGCCAGAATGCCAAACGCCATCGACCCCACCGACGCCAGAATCAACATTGCCAGATTCAGCAAATCCGTCATCGCTTCCGCCTCTGCACTCGCCCTGGTTCACCCGCCATGGAATCTCGAACTTCCACGTACTTTGGCTCCTCGGCCGTCCCAATCTCTCGCGGCCCCGCGCCGGGCTACATCTCTGCGATTGTCGCAGAACCTCCCGTCGTTGGCCCCCATTCCTGTTGACCAGTGTGATACCTCCCGCCGCGTTGCAATCCGCAAACGGGCCGCCTGCCCATTTTGGAACCGCCCACCGCGCCGCCCGCCTTATCCCGTTCACCGAAATTCCACCACCCATAAAATCCCGGTCGCACATCCGCTCCATCCCGGTAGCATGCACCTTCAGCCCGCTTTCGGCGATAATCGCTCTATCGCTTCTTGAGGAGAACTTCGCATGCCCGAACCGACAATTGCCCAAAAGAGCCCTTATCCCATCGAAGTTGAAGCCGGCAAAAGCTACTACTGGTGTGCCTGCGGCCTGAGCGCCAACCAGCCCTTCTGCGATGGCAGTCACAAGGTCACCGGCTTTACGCCCGTCAAGTTCGAAGCCTCGGAGTCCAAAACCGTTTATCTTTGCGGTTGCAAGCACACCGCTACGCCCGTCTTTTGTGACGGCACTCACGCCAGACTCTAGAGCGGAACCAGAGTAAACGTGTCCTTGCAGAGAGTCTTCTGGGTGGCTTTTTCTTAAGGAAAAAGCCACTTAGCGGGCTTGC
>DASWZM010000332.1:0-6348 GCA_036404455.1 Occallatibacter sp.
ATGGAACTGCGCAAGGCGCTCAAGGACAACCTGGTTCGGGGCCACGTCGATCTCGCTCTTTCCGTCGATCGCACTTCCCAGCAGAAGGCCGGCTACAATCGCGAGCTGGTCGCCGGCTACATTGCCGCCTTCAACGCCGCCCGCGACGAGTTCGGCCTGAGCGGCGAGCCCGACCTGAACGCGGTTCTGCGCTTGCCGGGCGCTTTGCAGAACGACAGTCGCGGCGACGAGGAGCTGACCGCCCTGGCCGAAAGCGTACGGCGGGAGATTGTGCCGTTGCTCGACGAGTTGAAGATCATGCGGGCACGCGAGGGCGAGGCGCTCGAAGCGATTCTGCACGGCGCGCTCGACCGCCTCACCGAGGCTACTGACGGTGTAGCCGAACTGCGTCCTGAAATCGAGCAGCGCTACCAGGAGCGCCTGGCCCAGCGCCTGCTTGCCGCTACCGGACCGGACTTCAACCGCCAGCGGCTGCTCGAGGAGGTCGCCGTGATCGTCGAGCGCAGCGACATCGCCGAGGAACTGGCCCGCATGCACACCCACATCGGCCACTTCCGCGAACTGCTGGCCGCAGGAGGCGAAGTGGGCAAGAAGCTGGATTTTCTCCTCCAGGAAATGAACCGCGAGGCCAACACGCTGCTCTCGAAAACCGGCCTCGCCGGCGGCGGGGGGACTCGCATTACCGAACTTGGACTGGCCATGAAGGCAGAAATCGAAAAAGCCCGCGAACAGATTCAGAACGTGGAATGAAACAAGCTTTGAGAGGGCACGGCAGAAAACGTGCCGCGTCGTCAGAACCTTGAACAACAGGCTTTGAAAGGGCACGGCTTTAGCCGTGCCGCTGCGAACTCAAATGAGGCGGGGCTTTAGCCCCGGGAGAATGCTTCTAACTGACCAACTGCCCCTTTGGGCGGCTTGATCTGAAACTCCCTCAAGGACAAATCGAACCGTGGCAGGAATCCTCTTTATCATTTCGGCGCCTTCGGGCTCGGGCAAGAGCACGCTGGTGAGCGAATTGCGCAAGCAGGTCAGCGGCGTCGACTTCGCCATCTCCTGGACCACCCGCGCCCCCCGCGGTTCTGAAGAAGACGGGCGCGAGTACAACTTCACCACCAAAGAGGAATTCCAGCGTATGATCGACGCCGGAGTCTTTCTGGAGCACGCGGAGGTCTTTGGGCAGTTTTACGGCACCGCCCGTCAGTCATTGGACGAGGCGCGCTCCGCCGGCCACGACCTGCTGCTCGACATCGATGTCCAGGGCGCGGCGCAGGTCCGGGCCAAAATGCCTGAGGCTGTGAGCATCTTTGTTTTGCCTCCAAATCCCAAGGTTCTACGCACACGGCTGCGCAATCGCATGCGCGCGGAGGGCGTGGTGGACGAGGCCGAGCTCTACCGCCGCCTGAGCGCGGCCAGCAAGGAGATTGAGAATTTTCGCGAGTACACGTATATTCTGGTCAACGACATTCTGGACCGGGCGGTAGCGCAACTGGAGGCCATTGTCCTTGCGGAGCGCTATTATCGTAATAGCGAGCCCATCGCGTATCGCTCGCGCAGGGTGTTGGAGGTCGCCGCTGCCTGCCTGCAGGTCAACTCCCAGGAGCGGCTCAGGCCCGTGCTGGAGGCCTTTCGTATTGTCGGGGAATCCGGCCAGCAAGAACTGCCATTTGAGGAGGACTCCGAAGAGGAACCCTCCGATGAAGATGAAGAGGACACCGATGACGATTGAGACCCAGTTCGACTCGAACTATCGCAAGGTTCTGGTCGCCGCCCGCCGCGCCCGTCAAATCCAGAACGGTTCCCACGCTCTGGTCCACAGCAAGTCCAACAAAGCCTGCCGCATCGCTCAGGATGAGATCGACGCCGGCAAGATCGCCTACGTCAAGATCGAAAAATCCATGGTAAAGCCGCTGGTCGAAGGTCCAGCCGTCCCGATTCTGCTCACTTAGCCCTTCTCGACGGCAAACCGGGTACCCACCCTTGCTGCGGGTCGCCGCGGCGACTCGTTGTGGCCAGGGTGGGACAGATCCATCCATCGACAGCTTTTTGCAGATCTCTATGAAATAGGATTCAACCACACACTGGGCGCCCTGCTCGCGCCCCGCCTTCCCCACTCGAAACCGGCTACAATCGAACCATGAGAGTCACCGTGGGCGTCTCCGGAGGAATTGCCGCGTACAAAGCGGCGGAACTCGTCCGCGCCCTGCAGCGTCAGGCCCTTGAAGTCCATGTCGTCATGACCGCCGCGGCCGTCAATTTCATTCAGCCGCTCACCTTCGCTTCTCTCACCGGCCACAAGGTCTTCACCAGCCTGTGGGACGAATGGGCCGGCGGCGAAGCCGGCTCCGAAGCCAGCGCAGAACAGAACGGCATTGAGCACATCGGCGAAGCGCAGTGGGCCGATGCGCTCGTCGTCGCCCCCGCCACGGCCAACATCCTGGCCAAATTTGCCCACGGAATCGCCGACGACTTTCTCACCACCCTGTACCTGGCCACGCAGGCGCCGGTCCTGGTCGCTCCCGCCATGAACGTGAACATGTGGGAGCATCCGGCCACGCAGGCCAACCTTGAAACCCTGCGCCGGCGCGGCGTGCGCGTCATCGAGCCCGGCAGCGGCGAGTTGGCCTGCGGGATGGTGGGCGCGGGCCGCATGGCCGAGCCCGAGACCATCGCCGACGCCGTCCTCGCCGCTCTCGGCCGCCGCCACGACCTGGCCGGCGAAATCGTTCTCGTCACCGCCGGCGGCACACGCGAGGCCATCGACCCCGTCCGCTTCCTCGGCAACCGCTCCAGCGGCAAGATGGGCTACGCCCTGGCCGAAGCCGCGCAGAGCCGGGGCGCCAAAGTCATCCTCATCAGCGGCCCGTCTGCCCTCCATCCGCCCGCGCACTGCGAACTCTTCAAGGTCACCACCGCCGACCAGATGCGCCAGGCCGTCCTCGAACGCATGATCGAGGCCACGCTCATCGTCAAAGCCGCCGCCGTGGCCGACTACCGCCCCGTCAGCGTCTCCGGACAGAAGCTCAAGCGCGCCGGCCCCATCACGCTCGAACTGGCGCCCACCGAGGACATTCTGGCCGAAGTCGTGCGCCGCCGCCGTCCCGGCCAGCTCATCGTCGGCTTTGCCGCGGAGACTGAGAACCGCATGGAGAACGGCCGCGCCAAGCTCCTGCGCAAGGGCGCCGACGCCATCGTGGTCAACGATGTGGCCGCGGAGGGCGTGGGCATCGACGCCGACACCAACGCCGCCACCTTCCTCACCCTCACCACCTCCATCGAGCTGCCGGAGATGCCCAAGCGCTCCCTCGCCGACCGCATCCTCGACGAGATCCTCACCCTCCGCCGCCCCCGCTCGATGGTCCTCGAATTCGATGAGCATGTGGACGAAAAATCGCGGTCCGAAAAAACGAGTCCCGAAAAAACGAGACAGGACGAGGTGCTCAGCCAGTCCGTTTCACCCGCCGCCGCCCGCCGGCAACTGATTGTGGAATAAAGCAACTGACCGTGGAGTAAAGAAGTTGGCCCCGCAGCTCGACCCCGCAACCCGCGAAGCCCTCCTCGCCCGCGTCCGCTTCTACCGCGACCTCGGCCTCACCGAGTTCTACCGCCGGCCCGTGGACCCCGTGCTGCTCGCCCAATTGGCCGCCGAGCCGGCACACGTCCAGGACCTGATGCCAGCCCCGACAGAACGTCCGGGAATAGCAGGCCAGGGCTTGGAAGACCTGGACTTGGTAGGCCGGGACTTTGGTTCCGGCATGGACCGAGCCAAATCAGCAGGGGCTTTAGTCACCGAGGCAGGCATTTCGGGGAACGCGCCGGCCGTCTCCACTTTGTTCCCGGACCACGAGCCCACGTCCCAGGAGGACCATCCTATCCCTCCCCGCAAGCCGTTTTCCGCGCCCCCTTCAGTCGCCGCCGCCGTCGCCCCAGCCGATCGCGCCGCCGCCCTGCAACTTATCCGCGAAGACATCGGCGACTGCACCCGCTGCCCGCTCCACAAGGGCCGCAACAAGCTGGTCTTCGGCGACGGCTCACCCTCCGCGCGCCTGATGTTTGTCGGCGAAGGCCCCGGCGCCGACGAGGACGCGCAGGGCATTCCCTTCGTAGGCCGCGCAGGGCAGCTCTTGAATAACATGATTGCCGCCATGGGCCTCAGGCGCGAGGAAGTCTACATTGCCAACGTAGTCAAGTGCCGCCCGCCCGGCAACCGCCCCCCCGAACCCGAAGAGGGCAACACCTGCTCCCCATTCCTGTTCCGCCAGATCGACGTGATTCGCCCCCAGGTGCTCGTAGCTTTAGGAGCCACCGCGGCCACCTATCTTCTTGGCCAGCGCCAGCCACTGGCCGGTCTCCGCGGCCGGGTCCACGCATTTCGCGGCATGCAGTTAATCGTCACGTATCACCCGGCTTACTTGCTCCGCGACCCCCGGCAGAAAAAGGAAGCCTGGGCCGATTTGCAGATCGCCATGCGGGAGCTGGGGCTGAAGCCGGCCAGCCGAGGGTGAGAAGCACGCGCCACAGTTTTACAGTATTTGCGTCGAATTGCGCCGCTCTGAGATGTCCAGCGTAATCCATTGATTATGCTTGGGTTGCGAGATGCTCCCCAGTTTCACAGAAGCACATTATCCGTGTTTTCGTGAAACCGTCCGTGGTAAACCATTGAATCTGCATGGGTTAAAGCGGCTCCGCAGTTTCACAGCCGAAAAAACGCGATTTTCCGGGACCAGGGCGGCGCCGGGGCGCTGGTTGTTAAACGTTTTCGTTTGAAGTATTTGCAAGGCATTCACCGGCAGTGAAAGTAGGGATTGAAGTCGACTTTTTCGCTTCAAAAGCTTCAGCAGGCGGTGCGGCGGCCCCGGTGGAGTCCGATTTTGCCACGGGGAGCGCATCCGCGGCACGCGAGATTCCGGGGAGCGTTTCGATAAGGTACTGCACAATCCGGGACAGCGATGAGTCGCGCTCGGCTGCCCAAACCCGCGCCCGGCGGTATGCCTGGTCGCTGACGGTAACAGTGATGTTTTTCATGGTTCGCGCTCCGACGGCGCAGGGTGGCCGCTGCGGTCGTTCTCTATTTGTCATTGTGCGCTAAGGGAGAGTAATTATCTGCAAAAGAGCCGGCGGGCAGCGGTCCGTCCCAAGCTGGTCCACGAAAGCCGAACTACGACTGGCGCTATAATCACGGCATTCTCAAACAGGCGGGTTTGAAATGAAGGAATACGCGGCTGTATTCGAGAAGACAGCGAACGGCTGGAGCGCCTACGCTCCGGACCTGCCGGGGTTGGGCGTGGCGGCCGCGACCTTCGCCGAAACGGAGCAGTTGCTGCGCGAGGGAATTGAGCTTCACATCGAGGGAATGCGCGAGGACGGTCTGCCGTTTCCAGAGCCGGTTGCACAGGTGATGCGCATGGCGATTCCCGCGTGAGCCGATGGAGGCTTGCGGTCTCCCGCCCTTTTCGCGGTGAAGCTGCGCAAAGGATGGGGACCCAGTTTTCAGCGGGGTCTTGGGGAAAGAAGGATGGGCCACCCGGCCGCATTGACTTCGAAGACTTACGTACAATCACATTTGGAGGTAGTAAGCTCCAGATATTATGTCGCTTCAATCGTTGACGCCTGTGATTGCGCTGATCGGAACGCTTGCCGTCGCCTTGCTGGGTTTCTATCAATGGAGGAAACAATACTCGAACGCGAACCGTGCCGCCAATGCTGCTGGTCGTCGGGAAGCGTACGAAGGTCTCTGGCAAAAGTTGGAGCAGATCAATCTAGACCTTCGTGAACATAGCGAGAGTAATCCAAATCTATTCCAGAAGCTGCGTGAGGTAAATATATACTTCATCTCGCACTCCCTGCATTTCGACGACAAGGACCAGGCCCTAATCAATGAATACATCGCCGCTATGAGTCTCTTGAGGGAGAAGATCTATACATCTGGCGACGCCGACGTATCCAATGCGTTTCGAGCGACGTTGGCGGAGGTTCCTCTCGTCTTTGATGCGGAAATTATGTCGGCTGCGGAGCAAGTAAAGCGCTTGCGTGCGAAGGTCAAGAGCAAAGTCCAGAGAGTTGCCGCATCACTCTAAAGCTGCGGTCCGTTTCAGGTGAGAGAAACCGGAGACTGGCACGGCGGAACTGATGGGTTCTCGCTTTCCCACTCTTCGCCGGAAGGAAGGCGAAGTATGGGGCACCCAGCTTGCTGGCCGGAATCAAGAACGGCAAAAGAAGGGCGGGCCGCCCGCCGCGAACTTCGCGGATTGGTCAGAACTTACCCTTTGTGGAAGGCGCACCACCAGGGCAGCGCAGAGCGAGAAGGGATTTGGACTCTGCGCTACCTGGACCCATGGCGCCACTGTCGAC
>DASWZM010000333.1:0-11240 GCA_036404455.1 Occallatibacter sp.
CCGTCTGCAAACAACACCTTAACCCCGCGGCCCGGGGTTCCCAACGAGGGGTCCTTGTCGTTGGGGTGGTGGCCCGCGGCTTCGCGAATTCCCTCCAGCGTACTGACCGCGTACGGTGGCGTTCCACTATACCAATCCAGGAGCACCTGGTCCGCCCATGGCCCGATTACTGCGATGGTTTTCAGCTTCGCCCGGTCCAGCGGCAGCGCATTGCCTTCATTCTTGAGGAGCACCACCGACTCGTCCGTCGCCAGCCGCGCCAACTCCTTGCTTGAATCCAGCTCCCACGGCGGCGGCGCTCCTTCGGTCTTCCTGCCGATTTCCCCATACGGGTCCACTCCCGGCGCATCGAACTCGCCCAGCCGCAGAAAGACGCGCAGTTCATTGTGCAGCGAAGCGTCCATGTCCGCCTCCGTCAAAAGCCCATCCTTCAGGGCCTTGCGCAGGTCGTCGATGTAGGTATCGAGAAAGTTGTTGATGCCCGCCTTCACCGCCGCTGCCACGCCGTGCTCTTTGTCGGCAAATCTTTTGTGGGAAGTAATCAACAGCCCCAGCGCGCCGCCGTCCGAGCAGATCAGGCCATCGTTGCCCCACTCCTTGATCATCACGTCTTTCAACACCGGGTGAATCAGCATCGGCGTGCCGTTCCAAGCGTTGTACGCCGCCATCACCGCACGTGAGCCACCCTCCTCGAAGCCCATCCGGAAAGGCACCGAGTAGTATTCGCGGAACAGCCGTTCGTCGAAGTCCGATGAGGTATGAGTGCGCCCGTCCTCGTTCTCGTTGGCCAAAAAATGCTTCATCAGCGAGGCGGCCTGCCAGTGTTTTGAATCGGGCCCTTGCAGTCCCTGCGCAAAGGCCACCGTCAGCGTCCCCACCAGAAACGGATCCTCCCCGTATGACTCCTCGGTCCGGCCCCAGCGTGGATCGCGGCTCAGATCGGCATTGGGCGCCCGCACCACCACTCCGCCCCGGCCAAATGTGGGATTCTGGTAGTCATAGCGCGCCTCGTAGCCTTCCAGCGCGGCAATCCTCTTCAACAACTCAGGGTCCCAGGTCGCGCCCAGTCCCTTTTCCTGCGGAAACGTCGTAGTGGGCAATGGCTGCCTGCCCCTGCCGCCCCAGCCGCCCGGCCCGCCCAGGGCCAACCCATGCAGCCCCTCCACCTGGCCGGAAAAAACAATCCCCAGCCGCGGAATCTTCGGATGGTCCGACATCAGCAGGATCTTCTCTTCCAGCGTCAACCGCCCCAGCAGGTCGGCAATCCGCTGGTCGTCGCCCAGCTTCGGGTCCCGGAAGGGATAATCCGCCTGCGCCGAAGCCATCCGCGCCAGCCCCGTCGCAATCAGCAGCCCCGCCAATGCACCGATCCCCCACCGCAGTCTCATCGCTATTCCCTCCCCAATTCGAACAGCGAAGATTATCACGTCGAAGCCTTTGTTGCCTCGTGGTAAATCGCTTGATGAGGATTCCGCGCCCAAATGAAAAGAGCGGAGCGCCCAGGCGCTCCGCTCCCTCGTTCAAACCGGTCAAATCCGTTCAAGCCTTCAATACAATCGGAAGTTGACCTCGACTGTGATCATCACCGGCACCGGCGTGTTGCCCTTCATCGCCGGCTTGAACTTGTACTTCCGAACCGCTTCCAGGGCCTTTTCATCCAGCCCCATGCCCAGTGTGCGTACCACCCGCGGATTCTGCGGATTCCCCTGCGCATCAACAATCAGCGAGATCAGGCAAATACCCTGATACTTGGCCCGGCGCGCCTCGTCGGAAAACTCCGCTTCCACATTGTTCAGAGGTACCGGCGCTGTCACCCCGCCACCCACGTGGTACAGTCCTCCACCGGCGCCTCCGCCGTAACCTGGCCCATAACCGTTACCGGTCCCCGAACCCAATCCACCTCCCGAACCCGTCCCGATGCCAGTTCCCGATCCCTGTCCATTCGAGGCCAGCGTCACGTTTGCGGAGTTTGTCACCCCGAGAGTGGGCAGCGTCGGATTGTCAGGCAGCGTGATGTTCTTCTGCACATCGATGGCCGCGTCCATCGCGATCTTCGGATGGTCCACCGTCTGCACCTGCGGAGGAACAATCGGATCCTTCTCGATCTTGGGCAGATGGCCCTTGATGGGATCGACGATATCGTGCGAACCGCCGCCGCCGCCGCCGCCGTTCGCGTCGCCCGCCTTGGGCGCCTTGGGCTGCCACAGGCCCACATCGATGTCCGTCGCGTGCAACTCCCGCTGGTTCACCGTGTCGATGATCTTCCTGACCCCGAATACGAGCAGAGCCGCCAGGATCGCCAGGTTGACCGAAGTGGATATACCGATAGCCCAGGGATTGGGCTTCACCGCCATCCGGTCGGGCACCGGGATCGGCGTCGAGGTCAGCTCCAGCGGTGGCAAATGAGGTGGAAAGAACACGTCACGGATGCTCTCGTAGAGCCCTGCCCAGATCGGCTTTTCCTCAAAGGCCTTACCGAGGAAACCATCGAATTCGTGGCCGCCCACAAGGGCTGCGGCAGCTTGTGATTCCGCGTCTGACATAGGTGCGTCTTTTTCCATGGTTGCTGCTGCGGTGGTTGTCTAGGGCAGTACAGACAGAAACTTCCTGTCGTCCCGGCCCACAGTTCCATTATGCTCGACCCAGGCCGCCCTTGTCTCGTAAGGAACCGTCCCAAGCTCCAAACTTCCATATTTCCGCTTGAGGGCCGTTCCCATAAACAATAGACGAGCGAAGGTGAGAGTCGTTACCGAATTTTTCTTGTCGCCCCATTTACACTAACAAATGAACAACTTCGCACCATCCCAGGGAGTATCAATGTCCGCACCGCCCGGGTTGAAGGCGACCCTTACCTTGCCTCAAACCGCCTTTCCAATGAAGGCCAATCTGCCTCATAATGAACCACTTCGGCTGGCTCGCTGGGCCTCGCTCCGCCTTTACGAAGAGCTGCGCAAGGCCGGTCGCGGCCGCCCCGCCTATATTCTCCACGACGGCCCTCCCTACGCCAACGGCCCCATCCATCTGGGACACGCCCTCAACAAGGGCCTCAAGGACTTTGTCGTCAAATCGAAATCCATGGCCGGTTTCGACGCCCCTTACGTCCCCGGCTACGATTGCCACGGCCTGCCCATCGAGATCAAGGTGGATGAACACCTGGGCCGCAAGAAGCTGGAGATGCCGATCCCCGCGGTGCTGGAAGCCTGCCGCGCCTACGCCCAGAAGTACGTGGACCTGCAGACTTCCCAGTTTGAGCGCCTCGGCTGCTTCGGCCGGTGGGACAATCCTTATAAGACCATGTCCCGTGACTACGAGGCACGCACCTTGGAGGCATTCTATGGCTTCCTCGAGAAGGGCTTCGTCTACCGCGGCCTCAAGCCGGTCTACTGGTGCATCCACGACCGCACCACGCTGGCCGAGGCCGAGGTCGAGTACGAGAACCACACCAGTCCCTCGGTCTACGTCCGCTATCAGCTCACCTCCGACCCGGCAGCCATCGACCCCGCTCTCGCCGGCAGACAGGTCTCCACCATCATCTGGACCACCACCCCCTGGACCCTGCCCGCGTCCCTGGCAGTAGCCTTCCATCCCGATTTCGACTACGTCGCGTTGGAAGCAGAGCCCGCGCCGACTGGACCGCAAACTCCGGGTGCCCCAGGTCTCGCTTCTGAGACCTGGGAAAGCACAATCCTCGATCAGCCTGTCTCCCCGTCCCGACAGAAGCCCCGTGCCCCATCCTTTCCGCTTTTTTCTGCGGAAAGAGTGGGAGCCCAAGACCCCAACCTAGCCCCCGTCTACATCGTCGCCGCCGCACTCGCCGACCAAGTCGCCGCCGCCTGTCAGTTAGGCCCAACCGCCGAACTCGCCCGCTTCAAAGGTAGTCAACTCGACCGCACCGCCTTCCAGCATCCATTCCTCGATCGCAGCGTACTCGGCGTGCTGGCGACCTATGTGACCGCCGATCAGGGCACGGGCGCGGTGCACACCGCACCCGCCCACGGCGCCGACGACTTCTCCACCGGCCAGCGTTACGGCCTCGACCCCACCTGCCGCGTCGACGCCGCGGGCCGCATTCACGTTGACCCCGACGCCTGGAACCTTGCCGCTCCACCCGCCTTCGAAGGCCTCAAGGTCTGGGCCGCCAATCCCATCATCGTGGCCATGCTCGAGGAGCGTGGCGCATTGCTGGCCAACCGCGACCTGGAGCATTCCTACCCCCACTGCTGGCGCTGCCACCATCCGGTCATCTTCCGCGCCACCGAACAGTGGTTTATCGGCCTGGAAACTCCGGTGAGGCGCGCCGACAGGACGGAAACGACGTTCCGGCAGCTCGCCATCGAGGAGATCGACAAGGTGGTCTGGGATCCTTCCTGGGGCAAGGAGCGCATCACCAACATGATCGCCACGCGGCCCGACTGGTGCATCAGCCGGCAGAAAATCTGGGACGTGCCCATTGCAGTTTTTCTGTGCGAGCAGTGCAACAAGCCGATCATCTCCGCGGAGCTGAACCGCGCGGTGGCTGGCCTTGTCGAGCGTGAGGGCATCGAGGCCTGGCACACGGCCGCCGCGGATGCGCTGCTGCCTTCGGGTTCGGTGTGCGTGCACTGTGGCGGAACCTCATTCCGTAAGGAGAGCGACATTCTCGACGTGTGGTTCGACTCCGGCACAAGCTGGTTTGCCGTGTGCGAGGCCGATCCGGACCTGAAAACCGCTTACACCGCCTTCCAAAACAACGAAGGCACCGAGGTCCTGTACTTGGAAGGCGGCGATCAGCACCGCGGCTGGTTCCACTCCTCGCTGCTCACTTCGGTCGCCCTTCGCGGCCGCGCGCCCTACTCCCACGTCGTCACCGCCGGCTGGACCCTCGACGAGCAGGGTCGCGCCATGTCCAAGTCTCTCGGCAACGGCGTGGATCCGGTCGATATCTCGAATCGAATGGGCGCCGAGATTGTCCGCCTTTGGGTCGCGTCTATCGATTTCAGAGAAGACATGGCCGCCAGCGAAAACCTCATGCAGCGCTGCGCCGACATCTATCGCAAACTGCGCAACACCTTCCGCTTCCTGCTCGGTAACCTCAACGGTTCTGTCCCCATGCTGGGCGACCTCAACGCCTTCTTGCCCGGCCGCGACCGCGTTCCCGAGTCCGAGCTTCTCCCCCTCGACCGCTACATGCTGGCCCGTGCCCGCGATCTCACTGAAAAGGTTCGCGACTGGTACGCGGCCTTCGAGTTTCATCGCGTTTACCACGCCGTCAACGAGTTCGCCATCGTCGACCTAAGCTCGTTCTACCTCGATGTGATCAAGGACCGCTTGTACACCTTCGCGCCTTCGAGCCACGCGCGCCGCTCCGCGCAGACCGTCCTCTGGCAGATCACCGAGGCGCTGGTGCGGCTGGTTGCACCCATCCTCAGCTTTACAGCCGATGAGGTGTGGGACTATCTGCCCGCCGTCGAAGGCCGCGAAGCCAGCGTGCACCTCGCACAATTCCCCAAACCGGAGGAGATTTTCTCTGGCGATCCAGCGGAGGAGCTCATCACTTGGAAGCAGCTCATTCTTCCAGTCAGAGATCGTGCGCTTCTCAAGATCGAAGCGCTAAGAAAAGACAAGATGATTGGCAAATCCCTTGAGTGCAATCTCAAATGGCTTTTGCCTGACCACAGAAAAGGTGTTTACGAAACCTACTTAGCTGCACTGGCAGATGCCGCTATAGTCTCAAAGGCGGAGATTGTCTACCTTCCCCAAAAGGAAATAGAGGACCGATTGCTCACTGCGCAGATCATCGATACGAAAAAAGCAGCAGCTGAAAATCCATTGGCTACATCAATGGAACAGCAGTTCGCAAACGCGACTGCAGGACAACTCGATATTTGGGATGTTGAGGCAGTAATCGCCACGGGGACAAAGTGTAACCGCTGCTGGCGCTATACAGACGACACATCGAACTACGGCATCTGGCAAAACGTCTGCACCCGCTGCCAAGACGCGCTGACCGAGATGGGCATCCAACGTCCCGGTCCCACGGAGAGCGCTTCGTGAGCAAACTCATTCCCCGCCGCCTGCCCTGGCTGCTCACCATCTCCGCGCTCATCATCCTCGCCGACCGCCTCACCAAAACCTGGGTCGCGGCCCACATCCCCATGGGTGGCGCTATCCCGGTCATACCGCGCGTTCTCCGCATCACTCATTGGACCAACGAGGGCGCAGCCTTCTCGCTCTTCGCCGAATCCGCCTCGCCCCACGTCGTCCGCTGGGTACTGGTCGGCTTCGCGAGCCTTGCCGCGCTGGTCGTGCTCATCGTCCTGGTCCGCCTCGGCAACCGCTTCACCCTCACAACTGTCGCCCTCGCCCTGATCTTTGCCGGGGCCCTGGGCAACCTCAACGATCGCATCCTCTACGGCTCGGTCGTCGATTTCATTGAAGTCCACATCTTCTCCTACCACTGGCCCGACTTCAACGTGGCCGACTCCTCCGTCGTCACTGGCGCCTGCCTGCTCCTGCTCGATTCCCTGCGGCCGAAAAAGACCCCGGCGCAATGACCGTTCACCCCCACGAGGTTTGCATGAAATTCCGTTGTTTCGCCCCATCGTTTCGCGCATCATTTGCCGTCGCCGCCGCACTTTTCTGCCTCATCTTTTGCTCAGCACGCCTCGCCAACGCCCAGCGTCTCCCCACCACCGTCCGCCCCGAGCACTACACGCTTACCCTCACGCCCGACCTCAAGGGCGCCACCTTCTCCGGCTTCGAGACTATCGACGTGACGCTCGCCGAGCCGTTGAACGCGATCACGCTGAACGCCGCCGAGATCGCCTTTCAGAGCGTGACCGTCACCGCCAACGGCCAGCAGCAAACCGCCGCCGTCACCCTCGACAAGGGCAAGGAGCAAGCCACCTTCACCTTCCCTGAAAAGCTGCCTGCCGGCAAGGCAACCCTCTCCATCGCCTACACCGGCATCCTGAACAACGAACTGCGCGGCTTCTATCTCTCCAAGACCGAGCGACGCAACTACGCCGTCACCCAGTTTGAGTCCACTGACGCCCGCCGCGCCTTCCCCTGCTTCGACGAGCCGGCCTTCAAGGCCACTTACGACATTTCACTCATCATCGACAGCGCCGACACCGCCATCTCCAACAGCCCGATCGAATCCGACACTCCCGGCGACAAATCCGGCCAGGGCGCCGGCAAGCACACCCTCAAGTTCCTGACCACTCCAAAAATGTCCACCTACCTCGTCGCTTTCCTCGTCGGCGACTTCCAGTGCACCGCGGGGGACCAGGACGGCGTGGCCATCCGCGTCTGCTCCACCCCCGAGAAGGTCGCCCTCACGCCCTACGGCGTCGATGTCGCCAAATACGTGCTCCACTACTACAACGATTACTTCGGCGTCCCCTACCCGCTCAAGAAACTTGACCTCATCGCGTTGCCCGACTTCGAGGCCGGCGCCATGGAGAACTTAGGCGCCATCACCTACCGCGAGACGGCTCTGCTCCTCGACCCCAGGACCGCCTCCGTCGGTGCCAAAAAGGAAGTAGCTCTGGTCATCGCCCACGAGATGGCCCACCAGTGGTTCGGCGACCTGGTCACCATGCAGTGGTGGGACAACATCTGGCTCAACGAAGGCTTCGCTACCTGGATGGAGAACAAGCCCGTCGCCGCCATGCATCCGGAGTGGAATATCGACCAGATCGTGGCCGATGACGAGGGCGGCGCGCTCAACCTCGACGCCCAGCCCACCACCCACGCGATTCGCGCCAAAGCGGAAACCCGCGAAGAGATCGAGCAGATGTTCGACGGCATCTCTTACGGAAAGGCCAGCGACGTCCTGCTCGCCGTCGAGAACTACCTCGGTCCTGAAACCTTCCGCCAGGGCGTGCACGCCTATCTCTCCGCCCACCTCTATTCCAACGCCACCGCCGAAGACTTCTGGAACGTCCAGACCGCCGCCAGCAGCAAGCCCGTCGACAAGATCATGGATTCGCTGGTGGCCCAGCCCGGTGAGCCGCTGCTCACCTTTGGCGAGCCAGCCAACGGCAAGGTCTCGGTCTCCCAGAGGCGCTTCTTCCTCAGCCCCTCCATCCATCCGGACCTGGCGCAGAAGTGGACCATCCCAGTCTGTTTCAAGACCGGGGCCCCCGGCGACGGGTCTTCGTCGAAGGGGTGGAAGACCGGGGCCCCCGGCGACGGGTCTTCGTCGTCGGGGTGGACGATCGGCTCCGACAGGCAGGACTGCCAGGTCCTCACCCCCGGCGACTCCACGTTGAAAGTACCCGTCGCCGCCCTCTTCTTCGCCAATGCCGGCGGCAAAGGCTACTACCGCAGCACCTATCCGCCCAGCGTCTACGCCGCCCTGGTAGCCAACGCCGAGACTTACCTCAGCCCCACTGAACGCATCAGCCTCATCGGCGACGAATGGGCCCAGGTCCGCGCCAACAAGGCCACCGTGGGCGACTACCTCGACCTCATTACCGCCCTCAAAGCCGACCCCAGCGCCGAAGTGCTGGGCAGCGCCTCTGACGGCATCGGCGCCATCTACGAGCGGGTTGCAGGAACGCCGGAAGAGCGTGCCGCCGTTGCTGCCTGGTTGCGCACCACCTTCGCGCCCGAGTATGCCAAGCTGCCGCCGCCCTCTGACGCCGATTCTCCCAATACTCGCGAGTTGCGCGCGCACTTATTCGGTGCGCTGGCCTATTACGCCAGGGATCCCGCAGTTTTGGCCCAGGCCCACCAGATTACTGAGAAGTATCTAGCCGATCCGGCCTCTGTCGATGCCACCCTTGGCCAGACGGCCCTGGCCATCGCCGCCCGCAACGGCAACGCCGCGCTCTTTGACCAGTTGCAAAAGGTCGCCGAGACCTCAACCAATCCTGAGTTTCAGGAAGGTGCATTGCGCCTGCTTGCCGAGTTTGAGGACCCCGCCCTCGTCCAGCGCTCGCTCGATTACGCATCCTCCAGCAAGGTGCGCAACCAGGACGCCCTCATCCAGTTCGCCATCGCCCTCCAGATCGACGCAACACGCGACCTGGCATGGAAATACATCAAGAGCCACTGGGAGGCCGTTCGCACTCTGCTGACTCCGGAGATGGGTAGCATGCTGGTGGGATCCACAGGCGCATTCTGCTCTGCCGGGACGCGCGACGACGTGAAGGCCTTTTTCGGCGAACACAAAGTGCCCTCAGCGGACCGCGCCCTCAAACACGCCATCGAAAGCATCGACGGCTGCATCGAGCTGCGCACGCTGCAGGAGCCCAACCTCAAGCAGTGGATCGCTGCCCAGCCAAAACCGTAGTTCGCTGAACACCCCAATATGCCATTGGCCGTTCACTCCCACCGGGCGGCCATTCTTTTCTCTGTGCCCCGAACGAGCCTCTCTACCAGGCAACCTTCTCGGGAAGAAACTCCGCAAAAAGATCGTCGTAATAAGGCTTCAACTGCTTCAAATCGGGTTTGGCGTGGCCTTTTGAGTAAAGATCGTACTGATTGAACTTCAGCACCCACTCCAGCATCGCCCGATCCTGCTCATTCGTCAGGTGCTCATAGGCCCCGTGACGATGCCACGGATAGAACGAGTGGAAGCGCAGCATATACAGCGCCTCCACCGGCATATACGGCTTCATTACTTCGGCGATGTACCCGTCATGTCCGAACGACATGTGCACGTTTTCGAGGCCGCAATTCGCCTCATAAATCCCATACCTGCCCTGATACTCCGGCACCAGCCGGTCCGGGTTGTTCGCAAAGTACTCATGAAAGACGATTTCCTTTGACCACGCGCAACCCACCGGAAACGTATCGCCCACCACGCCCCATTGCGGCTCCCCATACAGACAAAGACACTTCCCAAGATCGTGCAAAAATCCAGTCAGCACCATCCATCGCGGCTGATCGTCCCCCCGGATCGCCTCCGACGTTTGCAGCAGATGCTCAATCTGGGTCAGGTCCGTGTCCGGATCGCTCGAGTCCACCAGCGTGTTCAGAAACTCCGCCGCCTCCCAGATCGTCTTCATCCCCTTGTTGAGCCCGAAGTACTGCTTCTCTTTCTCAAGAACATACTCGACAGTCTGCCCTTCGTGGTTCAGCCGGTAGAATTCGGCCACGCCCGGCGTGGCAGCCGCGTCATAAATGCGAAAATCCGCCTCGGACTTGCCTTCCCTGTAGCGTCCGCCAATGAAATCGTCCCATTGGTCCATCTCTGCAAGCGGCCCTGCGGCGGGAGTTGTTGCCGGGGGAATTGTTGCGCTCATGAGCCTCTCCTGACCGTCGGCGTGCAGACATCCTGCTTGCCGTTCTTGTACCAAAACCCCGAATCGCGATGCAAGCGATTTTATCCACCAGGTCTCTGACCGCGTGATTTCGTGCGTGGCAATTGAGTGCTGTGGTATCCCACCCTAGGCTCGAAAACAGCGGCGCGCTGCCCGAGGGCACCAACGTGGGGCACCAATTTTGGTGCAAAAACAAGCGGTCAGAGATCCAGGCCGCTGCGTCCCGCATGCGAATCGGAAGGTTATGATGGGATAGGAAACCCGCCCCAGTCCCAACAGCCGAATTCAGGTCGTTTTGAAAGGGCGTGATCGGGTACCGGGGCACCCTTCAGGGTCGGGATGCCGCGCCGCTAGCCGGACTAATGAGATTTGGGCTTTAGCCCCCGAGGGGATGTGTCGTGCTGAGCTCGCGCCTTGTCCTGAAACTTGATCTGATTCTCTGCGCTGGCCTGTGCCTGCCGCTCCAGGCCGCCCATCCCCAGGCCCCCACCTCAAAACTGCTCAGGAAGGACCCCGTCATGACCCGCCATGCAGAAGGCACCTTCGAAGTAAAAACCACACCACTCGCAGGGGACGACGCCACCGCAGGCACGCTCATCGGCCGCTACTCCCTCGTCAAGCAATTCCACGGCGACCTCGAGGCAGCCAGCAAAGGCGAAATGCTGGGCGCCGGCGAACCCTCCTCTGGCAACGCCGGCTACGTCGCCATCGAGCAGGTCACCGGAACCCTCCACGGCCACACCGGTTCCTTCGCCCTCCAGCACATCGGCGCCATGGACAAAGGCACCTACAAGCTCTCCGTCGCCGTAGTGCCCGGCTCAGGCACCGGCCAGCTCACCGGCATAGCAGGAACGATGACCATCACCGCTTCCGCAGGAAAGCACTCCTACACCTTCGAGTACATCCTGCCCGCACCGGCGCAATAATTCATGCCCCCGGATTCGGTACCATGGAACCCATGCCTCCATTCCCTCCCGGCCAGACCCT
>DASWZM010000334.1:0-2533 GCA_036404455.1 Occallatibacter sp.
AAAATTGCGACGCGCGGTAAAAGATCAATAGATCGTGACATTGACACTTCACTTATAATACTTTTCAGCAACTCGATGCAAGTACCCCGCTTAGTTATAAGCGTACTGGGTACGTACCAAAATTGCGTTGCGGCCCGAAACGTACTGGGTACGTACCGAGATTGCAGCGCAGCCGAGATACTGGCATTCTGACTTAGGAAACATCCTTCACCACAGGAGACATCTGGTTGAAGTACGTCTCGGAATCCGGGTCCCGCAGCGACGGAAGTGCGCATCTCGAGTCATGGCAGTTTGACCCGAACGGTGCCGCACTACGGATAGGCGACAAGCTACGCGTGACGCTGAATGAAGAGGCTGGAGGACTGCTCGCGCTGCAGAGCAGCCTGGTGATGCACTATTTCCGGTTGCAGGAGGCCGAACAGGGCCTCTTGCGACGGGCCGGGTCGCTGCAACGGGGAACCGGTAGCGGGGCCATCCGCCAGATCGAGTTGGAGCGGCAGCGCCTGGGCCGCGAACTGCATACCGGATTGGGGCAACTCCTGGCGGCGATTCGCCTGCAATTAGAGGTGGTTGCGTCGCAACTGCCGCATCCGCCGGACCTGGTGGCCAAGGCCCTGGAGCGCATCGCCACGCTGACCGCCGACGCCCTGGAACAGGTGCGCTCCATCTCGCACCGGCTACACCCGCCGGAGTGGCAGCGGCTGACCCTCGAAGCGGCTATTTTACAACTGTGGGAATACAGCGGCATTCCGGAACGCCTGGAAGCCTCGCTGCGGATCGGGCCGCTGCCGCGCGAGCCGGAACAGGAGATCAAAGTCCTGCTCTACCGGGGAGCCCAGGAGGCGCTGGCCAATCTGACGCGTCACGCGTATGCGACCAAGGTGGACCTGGCGCTGGAGGCGCGCGGGGATCGGATGGTGCTCACGATGGAGGACAATGGGATAGGATTTGACGTAGCCAGGCTGCTGGCAGCGCCGGCCAGCGTGGCGTCGGGGATTGGCTTGCGGTCGATCCGCGAGCAGGCGGCGTCCTTGGGTGGACGGCTCGAAATCACGAGCGGTCCGGGTGGCACAAAACTGGAACTGAGCGCGCCGTTCGCGGCGCCGGAGTCGTAGGAAGGAGCAGGATGGAGGAACCGCAAGAGACCACGGTGGTGCTGGCCGACGATCATCATATCGTACGGGAAGGCTTCGCCGCGTTGTGCGCCGCCAACGGGATGCAGGTGATCGGGCAATGCTCGGACGGTCCGGAGGCGCTGGAAATGATACTGGCGATGCGGCCCGGCTTCGCCATTCTGGATCTGCACATGCCCGGGATGACGGGGGTGGAAGTGATCCGCCGGCTGCGCGGGCGGGGCTGCCTCGCCAAACTGCTGATTCTCTCCATCAGCCGCGAGGAAAGGACCGTGATCGAGGCCCTGCGCGCCGGCGCCGACGGCTACCTGTTGAAAGACGGCCCGGTGCGCCACCTGCTGGATGCCATCAACTTTGTGAAAGACGGCGGCCAGTACGTCTCGCCGCTGCTGCGCGGAGCGGGGTTGTTTACCAAGCCCGACCGGAGCGTGCCCGATAACCCGATGGCCGTGCTGAGCCGGCGCGAAATGGAAGTCTTCACCTACCTGGTGAAGGGGATGCGCGCCAAGGACATCGCGGAGTTGCTCCGCATCAGTCCCAAGACCGTGGACACTTACCGCGCCAGTCTGATGCGCAAGCTCAACGTCCACGATATCGTGGGGCTGGTGAAATTCGCGATTGAGCGAAACCTGACGAGCACTTCCGGAGAAAACTAAAATCGATGCGGTGGGCCATGGTCGCTTCCCGCGACTTTTGATAGTCTTCGAGAGCGCCGATGAGGTTCTGCACGGCCTCGCGGCGCTGGTACAAGCGATCGAGGGCTCGACTGCGGATCAGATCCATCGACAGGAGCCGGCTTCTCTCTTCGGTTGAAACGGAGGGGCGGATTATCGGCCTGGGTGCCATTTGAGCTTTTTCCTATATCGGATAATTAGGTCTTAAGCCCTTGTATTAGGGTTTTCCTTACCACGAAACGCTAGAGTAAAACGCCGGGCGGCATATAGTCAAGACAAATCTTGAGGCTCCCTAGGACTTTTCTGTGGATTCCTGCCGCGCGGCCAAAAAAGATGCGGCCAAACGTGCAACTCTTTGAGGCACCGTTTCCAGGCGAACAGTCTGCGCACGGTTGAGGACGCCGGGCGGCTATCGTATAGGCGGCTTGCCGGACTGCCGGTTGGGTGGTTTCGTAGTGCGGTCGCAACGGACCGCGGGTGGCACGCGTCCACCTCTTTACCGCGGATGGACGCCGGATCATGGATTGTGACGGCAGTGCGGGCGGTGGGGGAAATGGCGTATCCTCGGCATTGTCCCGGTCCGGGCACCGGGAATGGCGCGCCGCGCCGCCAATATCTGAGCTAATGATGCTTCCTTCTTCCACCGATGTATTCATTATCGGCGGCGGCCCGGCTGGGCTGGCCGCTGCCATTGCCGCGCGGCGACGCGGGCTGGATGTGATCGTG
>DASWZM010000335.1:0-1827 GCA_036404455.1 Occallatibacter sp.
TTTGCTGCAGCCGGGCGCCACAGGTGGTTCAACGAGGCCTGCGAAAGTCATCTGAAGGTGGCTTTTCAGGGCTGGAAAACTCTCACCTACAGCGGACCGCAAGGACAGGGCTCCTGCACGTTCAACTACTCGAAGGACAAGGAGATTCAGGATCTGGGAGACTCGCTGGAGGCCGTCGCGGAGACCATTTTGGAGGGGGCGCGCATGGAATCGCTGCTGCAACACGACCGGCTGGGCCTGGACGCGGAGATGGAGTTCCTGGTGGAAGCCGTGGGCGACGGCCGGGCGCAGCAGGTTTGCGTCATCCGGGAGATTCTGGGGCGGCTGGCGCAGGACGACACTGTACTGGAGAGGGTAAGAAAGCGGGCGCGGATGCTGCTGAAGCAGGGAGCGACATAAATCGGCCCAGGGATCGACATAAATCTTTGGCGTCAGGCGACATTTTCTCTCTAAAGTGTGTCAAACCTATTGTGGGATGCCGATGAGCGGAGATGGAGGTCGCCGCAAGGCACGGGAAGGCGGGGCGGCATGAATCTCATGGGGAATCGCAAAGCAATTGCGGGGCTGGCAGCGCTGGCCCTGGGGGTAGCTTCTCTGGTTGCCGTGGCATCGGCCCAGGAAGCTCAGCAAGGCACAGGGCAGCCCGCTCGCGCGGTGCGCCTGAGCTTTGTGGACGGCCAGGTAAAGCTGGCGCAGGGCAACCAGGTGCTGGCCGCCCAGGCCGTGGCCAACACGCCGCTGTTTGAAGGCATGCAGCTGACCACCGCCGACAATGGCAAGGCCGAAATCCAGTTTGAGGACGGCAGTGTGGTCCGGATTGCGCCCGACAGCACGCTGACCTTGCAGGTACTGCGCGGCGCGGGCACCGGGGCCGACGCGGAATTGACCGTCAATTCTGGTCTCTCCTATTTCGAGTTCCAGGGCGGCGGCCAGGCCGGCCAGATGAGCGTGCACTTTGGCTCCAGTGTGGCCACCACTAGCGGATTTACCGTTCTGCGCGTGGCCATGGACAGCCCTCCCGGCAACCTCGCCGTTTTCTCAGGAAACGTACACCTGCAGGTCGGCCCTTCGCCCGCTGCCACCAGCGCTCCCGTGGCGACCGATCTCCATGGCGGCGAATCGATCACGCTCAACGCGGCGGATCCGAACCAATACACCGTTGCCGAATCGATCGAGCCGAACTCCTGGGATGCGTGGAACTCCGACCGCGACCAGGCACTGACCGCCGAAGCTGCGGCGCAGACGGGAGCCCCGTCGAATCTGGGTCAAACCCAGAACCCGGCATGGAACGATCTGGATGCCAGCGGCAGTTGGTACGATGTGCCCGGGCAAGGCTACGTCTGGTCTCCGTATGAGGCAGCGAACGCCGGCTTCGATCCCTACGGGAACGGCGAGTGGATGTATACGCCTTCTTACGGCTACGTGTGGGCGTCGGGCTACTCGTGGGGCTATATGCCCTACCAGTGCGGAGCATGGAATTTCTACAACGGCTTCGGTTGGGGATGGGCGCCGGGAATGGGCGGCTGCAGGCCGTGGTGGGGATTGGGTTTCTATGGCGGCCCCAATATCGGCTATGCGCCCATCGGGTATCGCCCGATTCCGAGACCGCTTCCGCCGCACGGGCCGATCGGTCACCGGCCGGTTCCGGTGGTCCCGGTGACCCGGCACACGGCGCTCGGGAACACGAGCTTGCCCGCGCGAGACAAGAATGCGCAAGTGACGATTGCAGGAAGCACGGTACAGGCGCTGCGCCCAGTGCCTTCACGCCCCGTGTATTCGCATGAGGGGTTCACTTCCGAAAGCAATCGCACTACGCCCAGCAACACC
>DASWZM010000336.1:0-2245 GCA_036404455.1 Occallatibacter sp.
CACAAGCTCCTCGGAGCTTTTTGGCGCAATTTTCTGCTCCGCCTGATGCGCCTCTGGGGCTGGATTCCCGCCCCACAAGAGCGACTCCTCCTCCAAACTCAGTCTGCAAATGTCTGAATGCTACTTTTTCAGGATCGACTATCTACCCTTGCCGCACATCCCGCCCTTGCCCGGCACGACACCGCATCCTCGAAAGCAGTAAACTCTTGCTTATCGACGAAGTGATTCAGCTCGCGTCTCCGCCGATGACATTCTCAGGGGCCAGGGAACACAGCACTTCGACGACTGGATTTTGCGCGATGAAGAGGTTGATCACCACATTCGCCATCGTCCTCGGATGGGCCTCGGTTGCCTGGGCAGCCCAGCCCGCCGCCCTCACGACGCTGCACGCCATCCACGCCCTTTCTCGACCAGATGCCCAAAAAGGACTGCCCGTCGCTTTCGAGGCCACCGTTACCTACTACAACAGGACTGACGTCGATCTGTTCGTTCAGGAGGGAACCGAGGCCATCTATGTGCAGACCAAACCGAATCAGGATCTGGCCCCTGGCGATCATGTCCTGGTGCGAGGAAAGACGCGGGACAGCTTCCGCCCGGATGTGCTCAGCGACAGCGTAACCCGGCTTCACCCCGGCGCCCTGCCCATGCCCGTGCCGGCCGGCTTTGGACAGTTGATCCGCGCAGAGCTGGACTGCATGAGAGTCACTGTCCGCGCCACCGTCCGAAGCGCTGACGCAGTGAATTTCCAGAATATACCCGGCGTTTACCTGAAGCTGCTCATGGACGGGGGCTCTATTGACGCGACGGTCGTCGGCAGCGACGCCCGCATGCTCAAGGAACTGCTGGACGCCGACGTGGAAGTCACCGGGGTCGTATCGGGAGAATTCGACAGCAAGTCGCAGCTCACCGGCATCCTCCTCGAAGTTTCCACGCTTGCGGATGTGAAGATTCTGAAGCGCGCCCAAACAAGTCCAGACTCGCTCCCGGTCACGCCCATGGACGAGGTTCTGTCCGCCTACCGCGTGAACGATCTGTCGCGCAGAGTCCGGGTCCAGGGAACCATCACGTATTATGAGCCTGGTTCGGCGGTCGTGCTGCAGGACGGCGCCAAAAGCCTGTGGATCTCGACCCATACCAGTGATCCTATGCGGATCGGCGATGTAGCCGAAGCAACCGGCTTTCCCGACGCTCGTTATAGCTTCCTGGCCCTGACCGACGGCAAAATCCAGGACAGCCACATCTTCAAGCCCATCCCGCCGCAACCGTCGACCTGGGGCCATCTGGCTACCTGGAACAGCGGTAGCCCCGAAGGCCATCAGAACGATCTGGTCTCCATCGAGGGCCAGGTGGCGGCCGCGGTCCGGGAGGACTCGCAGGACGAGTTTGTTTTGGTCTCCAATGGCAAACTCTTCACCGCGATCTACCGCCATCCTACAACCAACGGCGCGCTTCCGCCGATGAAGCAGGTTCCGCTGGGAGCCAGAATCCGCGTCACCGGCATCTGCATGGTCGTGCAAGCCAATACCGTCAATCCTGCCGAACAAGAGGTGCCCTTCAATATCTTGCTCCGTTCCTTCGACGATGTTGCGTTGGTCGCCGAGCCCTCCTGGCTGAGCGTGCGCAACCTCATCCTTCTCGTGGGCTTGCTCCTCGCGGTGGTCATCGTCGTGGGCGCCAGGGGTTGGTTCATCGAGCGCAAGGTGCGCCGGCAGACCGCCAGATTGGCCTACATCGAGCGCCGCCGCAGCCGCATCCTTGAGGACATCAACGGCTCCCGTCCCCTCGCCGAAATCATCGAGGAGATCACTGAGCTGGTCTCCTTCAAGCTGAAGGGCGCGCCCTGCTGGTGCCAGATCGTCGACGGAGCGCTGCTGGGAAACTGCCCGCAGAAACTCTCCGCCCTGCGCATCGTCCAGCACGAAATCCCGGGTCGCACCGGACCCCCACGCGGCACCGTCTTTGCCGGCCTCGATCCGCTCACCAGGCCCTCCGCCATCGAATTGGAAGCCCTCTCCATAGCCGCAGCCCTGGCCACCCTCGCCATCGAAACGCGCCGCCTCTACTCCGATCTCCTCCGCCGCTCCGAGTTCGACCTGCTCACCGACATCCACAACCGCTTCTCCCTCGACAAGCGTCTCGACGGCCAGATTGAAGAGGCGCGCCAGAATGCCGGCATCTTCGGCCTCGTCTACATCGACCTCGACGGTTTCAAGCAGATCAACGACCTCTACGGCCACCAGGTTGG
>DASWZM010000337.1:0-4606 GCA_036404455.1 Occallatibacter sp.
CTGCTGTTTGCAGCGGCAGCGTGTGCGCAGCAGCCCGAGCAGCCCGTCTGGCAGGGAGTGCTGTGCAACGCCGCCGGCGCCCCCATCTCCTCCGCCAAGGTTCACCTCACCGCCAAAGGCGCCACGGCTGAAGCTGTCACCACTACCGCCGGCCATTTCCGCCTCGCCCCTCTGCCCGCCGGCCCATACCGCCTGACTGTCGAAGCCGACGGCCACAAGATCGAATATTCCCAGCCCATCGACCTCGTTCCAGCCGCGCCACCGGTCGCTCTCACCCTCTCCGCCCGCGGCGAACTCACCGTCGCCCAGCTCAAGGGACAGGGTGCGACGGGCGGCGAAGAGCTCTCCAGCCAGGCCGTCAGCGAGCTGCCCCTCAACAAGCGCGACTTCAGCTCCCTCCTTCTGCTGGCCGCCGGCACCATGACCGACGCCAACGGCGCCACCAACTTCACCGCGCAGTTCGCCATCAACGGCCAGCGCGGCGTTGAGGCCGCCTTCGCCATGGACGGCGCCGACATCAGCGACCCGGAGATGGGCGGCTCCACCTTCTCCAATTTCAACGTGGACGCAGTGGAAGGCATCGACTCCAGTTCCGGCTGGATGCCGGCGGAGATCGGCCGCGGGGCCGCGGGCCTCACCAACATTCACACCCGCTCCGGCGCCAGCGGCTTCCACGGGTCTGTCTTCGAATTTGTCCGCAACTCCGCCTTCGACGCCCGCAATTATTTCGACCACCCGACGCCTGCCTATCCCGGCCGGATCCCGCCCTTCCGCCGCAACGAGTTCGGCTTCACCAACGGCGGTCCCGTCTTCATTCCTCACGTCTACGCCGGCCGCAAGCGCACCTTCTACTTCTTTCAGTTCCAGGGCTTCCGGCAGGTTCTGGGCACCACGCAGGTCATGCCCGTGCCTAGCTCATCTGAGCGCCCTTCTACCGGAAGCAACACCGTCTGCGGTACCGTCTCCTACGCCCCCAACTTTGTTTGCGACACGGTCACCTACGCGGATAAGAGCGTAGACACTCTGGCTGTGCCGGTTGACCCCCAGATTGCCGCCATTCTCGCGCGCGATCCCCAGCCCAACGACCCCTCCGGCTCCTTTGCCGGTCGGACATACGCCACCGCCTCCAAGGTCGCCACCAACGCGGATCAGTTTTCCATCCGTCTGGACCATAAGTTTTCCGCGAAAGACCAGTTCTTCGCTCGCTTCAACTTCGATAACCTCACCGGTCCCACCACCAATCCCGATCAGACCGCCATCGATCCTGCTTTTGGCATCCAGTACATCGACCGCCAGCGCAACGTCATGGGCTCCTGGACTCGCACCTCCACGCCGCATCTCACGCTCGAGTCTCTGATCAGCATCACGCGCTCCACGCCGGGCTTTCCCACCAGCGATCCGACGGACCCCGCCGTCAAATTCAACGACGGCCTTTACGAAGCCTTCAACTCCGCCGGCGGCTCGGTCATGCAGGCCTACGGCAACCTCTTCGACGGCAGCGAAAACGTCGCCTTCGTCAAGGGAAGCCACGCGTTCAAGTTTGGCGCCGAGGTCCGCGTCAATCGCGACACCACCTACTTCGGCATCAGCCCCAACGGCGAATACGACTTCGGCGGCGGAACGGCCTACTACCAGCCAAACGCAACAAGCGGCACAGGCCAGACAATCCACTCCAGCAGCGGGAAGCACGACCTCAATCCCGGCGACCCATTCCCTGATACGCTTTCCAGCTTTCTCTACGGTAGCTCCTTCGATTACACCGTCGCTCTGGCGCCCAGCTTCATCTCCGGCGGCCAGCACATCGGCCCCGCGGCCATCAGCCGCAACAATGTCAGCGGCTACTTCCAGGACAGCTGGAAGGTCACCCCCACCTTCACTCTCGATTACGGCATCCGCTGGGAGCTCTACACCCCCATCACCGAACGCGCCCACCGGACCTCCACCTTCCAGAACATCGACGGCGTACAGCAGTACATTGTTAATCCGCAGCCCGGTTACCGCACCGAGTGGAAAGCCTGGGTTCCGCGAATTCAGGCCTCGTGGCAAGTGACCAGCAAGTTCTCTGCCCACGCGGGCGGGGCCGTCACCACCATTCCGCCGAACATCTGGCAGGACAACTTCCTCACCGGCGCAACACCATTTGTCATCTACCCGCGCCTGATCTCGGCCACGATCTTTCCCATCCAGTACGGGTTTCAGATCGCGCCGTCCCAGTTGCCCACGGTCTACACGCCGCAGGGCGCGGATATTTTTGCCTCCGGGCGAACAAAGACCATCCCTGCCAACACCATCATGGATGTGGATCGCTTTGAGAAGGACATGGCCGCGCTCACACCGGGCGGGATAGTCAGCGCCATCAATCTGCAGGGCATCAATCCGACCTTCGGCAACGCCACGCTTTACACGTGGACCGTCGGCCTGGAGCGCAAACTCGGCAACCTCACCGCCGACGCAGCCTATGTGGGCACCGCCGCGGAAAAGCTCCCTCGCTACAGCTTTCCCAACGCCTATCCCGGCGCCACGGCGGCCTTTGCGCCGCACACGCAGTTTGACAGCGCAGGCAACGTCACCGGCGGCTTCGGCGTGGAGAATGTCATCACTGCTGACGCCCACTCCAGCTATCACGCGCTGCAAACATCGCTCGCCGGTTCCATGGGCCATGGCGGTCCCGGCGTGCAGGCCAGCTACACGTGGAGCAAGTCCATCGACACCACCAGCGAGGTCATCGGCGGCACAGGTTCCACCGGCGCCGTCGCCTCCGGCTTCTCGCAGAACCCCTACGACACGCATCCCGAGAAGGGTCCCTCGGCCTTTGACGCGGCCAACTCCTTCAGCCTGAGCCTGGCCCAGGACCTGCATCTGGAAAGCGCGAACTTCCTGCGCCCCATCGGCAAGAAAGTCACCTACGGCTGGGAGCTTCTCAGCATCTCCAGCATCAGCTCCGGCTCGCCCTTCACGGTCTTCAGCGGCATCCAGCAAACCGGCGCCGGCTCCAACGGCGTCGATCGCCCCAACCAGATCGCCACGCCGCATCTCTCCACCGCGCGCCAGAACCGCGAAGACTACTTCGGCCAGGGCGCCAGCAACGCCGCCGATTTCTTCTCCATCCCCATCCACGTCCCCGGCGGCACCGGGCCCAACCAGGGTGTATTCGGCACCCTCGGCCGCAACTCATTCCGCGGACCGGCCTACTACGACTTCGACTTCGCCCTCATCAAAGACACTCCCTTCGGCCGCCGCAAGAGCGGAGCCGAGCGCGTCGACCTGCAATTCCGCTCCGAGTTCTTCAATCTATTCAACATCGTGAACATGGGCCTGCCCGCCAACATCCTCAGCGGTTCCGGCTTCGGCGAAATCAGCAAAACCGCCGGCACCTCCCGCCAGATCCAGTTCTCCTTCAAGTTGATTTATTGACCGCGGTTCCAACGCGCCCGGTTTGCCGCCCCTCACACCGCTTGGTATAAAGGGTGCGCCGACACGGATAGCTTTCACAAAGCCTGAAACCGAGGGAATCGCATGAAGATTAATGGATTTGCAAACATCGGCCGCATCTTGCTCGCCAGCCTCCTTGCGCTGTGCATCCATCCGTCGTCGGCGCAGCAGCCTGTCCGGCACACGCTTGACCTCACGGTCATCAAGCCTGAGACCGTGGGTTTTTCTTCTGAGCGCCTGGAGCGCCTTCACGCGCTCATGCAACAGGCCGTGGACCAGAAGGAGATCGCCGGCATCGTCACCATCCTCGCCCGCCACGGCAAGGTCATCGACTACCGCAATTACGGCCAGCGCGACATGGCCAGCGGCGCGCCCATGACCAAAGACGTCATCTTCCGCGACTACTCCATGACCAAGCCGGTGACCGGCGTGGCCATGATGATCCTCTACGAGCAGGGCAAGTGGCTTCCCTCGGACCCAATCGCGAAGTTCATACCGGAATTCGCGCACCTGAAGGTCTTCAAAGGCGTCGACGCCGACGGCAAAATGATTCTCGTCGATCCCGACCACGCGCCCACCATGCGCGAGCTATTGAGCCACACCGCCGGCTTTACATACGGCTTCTTCGGCTCGACCCCAGTCGACACGATGTACCGCGACGCGCATCTGTTTGAGTCGAAGAATCTCCAGGAGTTCATTGAAAAGCTGGCCACGCTCCCTCTGCTCTATCAGCCGGGCAAAGGATGGACGTACTCGATATCCATGGACATTGAGGGCTACATCGTGGAAAAGCTCTCCGGTAAGACGCTGCCCGATTTCATGCGCGACCAGATCTTCAATCCGCTGGGGATGAAAGATGCCGGCTTCTACGTCCCCGCAGACAAGCGCGACCGCTTCTCCGCCGTCTACAACACCGGCCCCAACGGAGAGCTGCGCGCCGTCTCCACCAGTCCCAGTGGGCGCTCGACCGACTACGCCGCCGAGCCCACCATGCCCTCCGGCGGCGGTGGAATGGTTTCAACAGCCTCCGACTACTATCGCTTCGCCCAGATGCTGCTCAACGGCGGCCAGTTCGATGGCAAGCGCATCCTGGCCCCGGCCACAGTCAAGTTGATGACCTCCAACCACGTCCCCGCGGAATTACTGACCGGGCAATACAGCATCGGCCTCCAGG
>DASWZM010000338.1:0-2728 GCA_036404455.1 Occallatibacter sp.
GTGTTCTATTCCCCGGATTTCGCTACAGCGATAACCTTAGCCATTAGTGGCGCAACGAAGTTCTGAAAATTCCTCGGGGGACACCCAAAACCGGCCAGTCGGGGACACCTGAAAACCGGCCAGTTGTAGACCGTCGTCCAGGACATTGACTGGGACGTGAGGACGCTATCCTCCGTTCTCCATGAGCAATGTCTTGAGTGAAGAAAAGAAACAGCAAATCATAGCCTTAGGGCGCCTGGGATGGTCGTTGCGGCGGATACAGCGGGAAACCGGCATTCGCCGCGAAACGATCTCCGCGTATTTGAAGGGGACCGGGGTTCAACTGCGACCGCCACGCGGCCGGCGGTTACCACCAAAACCGGCCAGTCCGGCGGTGGAGGTGACCACCGACCCGGAGCTTCCAAAACCGCCCGGCGAGAGGGGCCTTGACCCCACGCCGGCAAAACCGGCCAGTGAGGGCGAGGAGGTGCCCCCCGACTCCGGCCCAGAGCCAGCCCGCCGAACCGCCGCGCAACCAGAACCGCAGCCCGGCCGCTGCCGGTCGGCCAGCGCCTGTGAACCCTATGGGGAGGCCATTGAAGTAGGTCTGTCCCGAGGTCGTAATGCCAAGGCCATCTGGCAGGATCTGGTGGATGGCTATGGATTTACTGGCGCATATCAGAGCGTCAAGCGATTCATTCGTAGGTTCCGTGGGAAGCAGTTGCCGGAAGCCCGTGTGATCATCGAGACCGCACCGGGCGAAGAGACCCAGGTCGATTACGGCAGCGGCCCCATGGTCCGCGATGCGCAGAACGGCAAATACCGGCGCACACGACTATTCGTGCTGACGCTCGGCTACAGCCGCAAATCGGTTCGCCTGCTGGTATTCCGCTCCAGCTCGCAGACGTGGGCCGAACTGCACGAGAAGGCCTTTCGCCGACTGGGCGGAGTGACCCGCGTCGTGGTACTCGACAACCTGCGCGAGGGAGTGCTCAAGCCGGACATCTACGATCCCACCATCAATCCTCTGTATCGCGACATGCTCCAACACTACAATGTCGTGGCGGTGCCCTGCCGCGTCCGCGATCCGGATCGCAAGGGAAAGGTGGAAAGAGGCGTCGGGCATGCTAAAAATACCCCGCTGAAAGGACTGCGCTTCGAAAGCCTGGAAGAGGGACAAAACTATCTGGACCACTGGGAGACGCGCTGGGCCGACACGCGCATCCACGGCACCACCAAGAGGCAAGTGGCCGCTATGTTCGCCGAAGAGCGGCCGGCGCTGCAGCCGCTGCCGGTGGAGCCATTCCGCTATTACCAATACGGCCAGCGCACGGTGAACTTGGATGGCTGTGTGGAAGTCGATGCGGCCTACTACGGCGCGCCGCCGGGCTGGATCGGCCGCCACGTCCAGGTGCAATGGGATAGCCGCCAGGTCCGCCTATTGGATCCGCAGACCGGACAACTCCTGCGCGAGCATCTACACCAGACACGCGGCCGTCATCGCATCAAAGACGAAGACCGGCCCAAGCAAACTCCCCTGACCACCTTGCAACTGTTGTCGCGCGCCGACAAGGCCGGCGCGCAGATCGGAGGGCTCTGCCGCGGCATGCACCAGAAGGACGGCGAGACCGCCGTGCGCCGCATCCTCGGCGTGCTGTCGCTGGCTAAGAAATATGGCGCCGCCCGTGTCGAGGACGCCTGCGCCGCCGCCCTGGAAGTCGGCATTTGCGATTACCATTTCGTGCGGCGCTATCTGGAGCGCCAACCCCAACTGCCGTTGAGCTTGCGCCAGGTTGATCCACTCATCCGCCAGCTCACGTTATACCGCGACTTCATCGAAAACAAAACCAAGGAGAACGAGGCATGAACCTGATTGAATTACAACGTGCATTACGACAACTCCGGCTCGGCGGTACCGCCGCCGTGCTGGAAACCAGACTGCGCCAAGCGCAGGCCGAAGCGATGGCCCCCATCGATCTGATCTCCTGTCTGGTGAGTGACGAACTGACTCGCCGCAGTGAGAGACTGTTGGATCGGCGGCGCAAGCAGGCCGCCTTCCGCGATCCGCACAAGTCTCTGGACAACTTCGACTTCAACTTCAACCCCAAGATGAATCGCAGCCTGGTGTTTGACCTGGCAACCTGTACCTTCATCGGCAAGCGAGAAGATGCGTTATTCATGGGCCCGGGTGGGACGGGGAAAAGCCACTTGGCGCAAGCCATCGGCCAAGCCGCCATCCAGCAGAACTATCGCGTGATGTACCGGGAGACGCACCTGCTGCTGGAAGACTTGGCTGAAGCTGTCGCCGAGGGTAGGCGCAAGCAATTCATGGAGTCAGTGGCTACGGTACCGCTCCTCATCATCGATGACTTCGGCATGCGCAAGCTGCCGCTGACAGCGGCTGAGGACCTGCTGGAAATCATCATGCGACGCTACGAGCGCACCAGCACCCTGCTCACTTCCAACCGTCCCGTCGAGGACTGGGGGAAGCTACTCGGCGATGTGGCCGCAGTCACCGCCATGCTCGACCGCATCCTGCATCATGGGCATGTACTGAAGTGTGGCCCGCGAAGTTGGCGTACGAAAGATGCGACGACCGCCGGAGCCACTCAATGAACATGCGGCCGGACTACTTACCAAATCGGAAGGGGGCATCCTTAATAATTGGGGACTCTGTCCCCAAACCCCTGGGATTTAGCGCGTTCCCGCCAGAATGGCTCTTTTCTTTGGGGCGGCTGGCGCCGCCCCG
>DASWZM010000339.1:0-2879 GCA_036404455.1 Occallatibacter sp.
CTGCGCCGACAGCCTCTGGTACTTCGGGAAAGGCGAAGACCTTCAAATGAAGGGCGCCGACATAGCGATGAAGTGGGGGATCAGCTCTTGGGTAGCTCCCTTCGGCGGCTTTCTCAAAGCGGATATACCCGGGGCGCCTGCCTTGTTTAAAAAAAAGGTGCCAGACGCACCGGCAATAGGCTGGTACATTAAATACCTCTATGACCTCGGAGTCCTGGGTCCGGGGAAGCAGATCGATTCCTCTCCGCTGCCCATGGATCAATGGGGCGAAATAGAATTCCGTGAAGCCTTTTGCGATGCGATAGCCAAAAGGGTCGGGATAGGCGATGCTCTGGCGGAAGGGACCTTGGGAGCTGCGAAAAGGTGGGGAAGATTAGATGAAGATATGGAATCTGGTGCGTTGCGGTTTCCAGCCTGGGGAAGCGTATTTCACTGGACATTGCCGGGTGTAGAGTGGGCTTTCGGCTCGCTTTTGGGCGCCGGCGATGTGATGTGGCATGGCTTCGCTGTTATAGGTGGGACGAACGGCGGCGGGCCCTATACCATCGAAAAACTTCTGCAAATAATGTCTTCCAAGACTATTCCCTATACCGGGGATCCCTACATGTTCAGTTTCGGCTGGAAGGGAGAGGAGGCCAAAACCACCGGCATATATTCCGAGCATAAGGCCAAGCTGGTAGCTTGGGCCCGGCATTATACAGATTTCTGGAATGAATCGATGGCATTCTGCGAAACGGTGGCACCGTCGTTTATAAGTACTTCCCAAGCCGATTTCAGGGGGGCCAGCCCTGACGCAGAGTTGCGTTACTACCAGGCCGTTACCGGGAATAAAGTCACCTTTGCCGACACCATGGAGGTTGGCAGGAAAATCTGGAACCTGCAGCGGGCGATACGGGTGATGCAGGGAAGACATCGGAATCAGGAAAAGTTTGCCCCGTTCATGTACCGGCCCGGGGCATCCTACATCGCCCAAGGCGGTGGAAGGCCCGTGTATGAGAATGGTGAGTGGGGCTGGCAGCCTCTCACGGACATGTTCTTGGACGAGGCCGGCGTGGAGCTGTTCAAGACTAGTTTTTACAAGTTAGAAGGCTGGGGGGTTGACACCGGCTGGCCCACTCGGAAAACTCTGGAAGGGTTGGGTCTGAAGAAAGTCGCGGACACACTTGGGAGCAAGGGAAGACTGGGAAGTTGATCCTTGACCTGCTAAGAAACAATCCCACCAGCGGTGTGCGGCAATCGCTTGCTCCAGCGCGCCCGCGTTAAGCTGGTTTGCATGTTCCGGTCCAGCGCCCACCCTCACCCGCCGCAGGCCCGGCGCCGCGTAGATTCCCTTCCACATGTGGAGCCTTTCCTGTAGAGGATGGTGACGCAAGAACCGGCGAACCGGGCACAGCAGTTCGGACCCGCAGTTCCGATCCGAGAAACCGCGCAACGATATCCGTCCCCTTGCCGGTGACGGTGAAGGGTCTGGAGAGCGTGCCGGTCGAGACCAGAGTGCCGGCGGGAAGCGTCATGCCGCGGTCACGGGCATGGGCAAACAGTTCACCGAGCGCGGTGACCGGGTCGATGGCGTCGTCGCCGACGAGTTCCGTTGCCATTTCCTTGCCATCGACGCCGACGACCACCGTGCCTGCGATCTCGCCGATCCGGGCGGGATTGACGCCGAGGACGAGGGCCTGAAACGCCGCATTGTCGGCGGCGAAGCTCGGCCAACCAACCGCGCGCCGATCGATGAAGCGGGACAACACCAGCTCGAACGCCACATGTGTGGCCGACACCGCCGCCATTGGCGCCTCCGGCGCGCTGTCCGGTTCGACGTCCTGTCCCAGAACGAAGGCCATCTCGAATTCGACGGTCGTCGGCGCCTTGTTCGGCAATCGCACCGTGTCACAGGAACGATGGGGCCGCGAAGCAAGGACGCGGCCGGCGATGGCGCGCGGTCGAGGCAGGCTTCCCGCTTCCCCTTCGGGCTGCCGACCCCCCAGCTTCCAACCGGCGACCGGCTCGCCCAACAGGGCGAGGAGCCGGTCCTGCACGTCGTAACCCTGGCTCAATGTTTGCGGGCGGATCTCCGCGGGCAGTTCGGCCCGCTGCACACCCGTCCTCAAGGCATTGGCCAGGATCGATGCCGCCGGAGCGGGATCGTAGACTTCACTCATCGCTTGAGACCCCCGTCAGGAAATCGAAATCGCATCCTTCCGGGGCCTGCAGAACGGACCGCCGGAACAAGGCCGCATAGCCGCGTGGAGGAACCGGCGGAGGCGACCAGCTCTCTAAGCGACGTTTGATTTTGCTGTCGTCGACCAGCAGGTCGATGCGCTTATTGGCCACCGAAAGCGCAATGCGGTCGCCGTTGCGGACGGCGGCCAAGGGTCCGCCGATCGCGGCCTCGGGCGCGACATGCAAAACGATGGTCCCATAGGCAGTTCCGCTCATGCGGGCGTCGGAGATGCGGACCATGTCCTTGACCCCCGCCCGCGCGAGTTTGCCGGGGATCGGCAGATAGCCGGCCTCGGGCATGGCCGCGCCCTGCGGCCCGGCGTTCTTCAGCACGAGGATATCGTTCGGCAACACGTCAAGGTCCGGATCGTCGATGCGGCGCGACAGATCCTCCAGACCTTCGAACACCACGGCCCGACCCTCGACCTCGAACAGCGAGGGCGTCGCTGCGGCGCGCTTGAAGATGGCTCCGTCGGGTGCGAGGCTGCCGGTCAGGGCGATCAGGCCACCGACGGGAGAAATTGGTTCCGCGAAGGGGCGGATGACCTTGCGGTCCACCCAATTCAAGGGCTCGTCGAGCCTCTCGCGCAGGGTGACTCCGGTGACGTCGATGACGTCGAGGTGGAGCAACGGCCGCAATTCACGCAGCACCGCACCGA
>DASWZM010000340.1:0-3155 GCA_036404455.1 Occallatibacter sp.
CAAATGGTCACAATCAGCGGGTCCACCGGCTTCTCGCCCGTATACCGCATGGGCGGCTGCATGGGCACAATCGCCCCCGGGCGCAGGTAAACCGGCGTCTGGTCGATGGAGAAGCTGCGCTCGACCACGGCCGGCCCGGTCAGGTGCTTGCCCGTCTGCCATTCGATCCACTCGCCCCTGGGCAGCCACACCTTCTCCGTCGCCAGGCCGCTGGCCTTGTCCGCCGGAGCCGTCACGGGCGTTACCAGCATCTGGTCGCCAAACAGGTACTCGCCCTTGCTCTCGTATGCGGCAGGCTCTTCAGGCCAGTCGTAGTAAAGCGGCCGGAAGAAGGCCACGCCGGTGTCGTAGGTGCGCCGCCCCTCGGTGTAGAGATAAGGCTCGAGCGCGTAGCGAAGCTGGAAGGTCGACCGCAGGACCGACGAGTACGGCTCGGGATAGGCCCAGATGCGCCGCTCCGAATCAGGATTCTTGGTGGTGTGGGTGCGCAGAATGGGGCTGAAGGCGCCGAACTGCACCCAGCGCGTGTAAAGCTCCGGCTCCACGGCGCCCGGCATGTGCCCGCCGATGTCGTGGCTCCAGTAGGCGTAGCCCACATTGGCCGCCGTGGCCGTGAACCACGGCTGGAAGGCCAGCGAATCCCACACCGAAACGGTGTCGCCTGAAAATCCAATCTGGTAGCGGTGGTTTCCAAGGCCTCCCCAGCGATGGAACAAGAGCGGCCGCTTGCCCTCGCGCTGCTGATCGGTAAAGTGGACGTAGTTCAGCCACCACGTCGGCATCACGCCCGCCATTTTGGTCCGCTGCTCCTGCTGCCAGTCCAGCCACCAGAAGTCGATGCCCTGTTTCTCCAGCGGATGGTGCACGAGGTTCATGTAGTTGGTCGCAAACTTCTTGTCGGTAATGTCGAAGGGCACATATTTCTTTGTCTCCGGATCGATGCCCATGGCTTTGGCCATCGCCGGATACGCGTCTTCCCACGGCTCCACTCCCGACGCCGGATGCAGATTCAGCGTTGTCTTCAGCCCCTCGGCGTGCAGCCTGGCCAGAAAATCGCCCGGGTCAGGAAACAGCAGCTTGTTCCACGTGTAGCCGGTCCAACCCAGCCCATGGCCCGACTGGTCCACCTGTCCCTGGGCCTTGAGTTGGTCTTCGCTGATGTGCCAACCCATATCGATGACAAATACGTCCAGCGGCACGTCGTTCTCGTGGAAGCCGCGCACCAGCTCGTCCAGTTCCTGGTCGCTGTAGTCCCAGTAGCGCGACCACCAGGCCCCGAAGGCAAACCGCGGCGGCAGCGGAATGCGCCCCGCCACGCGCACATAGTCGCCCAGCGCTTTTCGATAGTCGTGTCCGTAGCCGAAGAAGTAGAGGTCCTGCCGCTCGCCGGCCGGCCGCTCGATGACCCACGGCCAGGGGCTTTTCTCACCCTGAAGGAAGCGGAAGTCGGCGGAGTCGAAGAGCGGACGGGTGGAGTCGTCTACCAGAGCCCAGCCGGAGCGTGAAACCAGACCCTCCCCAATCGGCTCCTGGGTCTTCGAGCCCAGCGCGCCGTCCAGGGTGCGCGTGGTTCCCTGCAGGTTTTCCGGGTCTGTCAGCCCCGGATGCCAGACCACCTCCTTGTCTTCCACGGTCATTTGAATGGAGAGGTTCTCGGCCGTAAACCGCCCATCCGGAGCGGATGGGCCAGCCGCGCCGGGCGAATACGTCAGCGTCAGCGCAGCGGTCTTGATGGTCATGACCTGATTCTGGCCGTCCATGGTCACCGTCTTTTCAAACTTCGGGACCGGCAGCCGGCGATTGAGAAAGACGAACGAAGCGCGGTCCTCGAATTTCCCGTCCGCCGCCCACTCCATGCGGATCAGCTCCGGCGTGAGCACGGTAAACCGCGCCTTGCCGAGCGTAACCACCGCCTTGGGATCGGCCACGGGATTGGCAACCTCCCCGGCCGGTTTCGCTTGCATCGCCGGCGGCGAAGATGCTGCCGGCGCGGCAGGCTTCGCGGCCTGTCCCGCCGCCGGCGCCGCCGTCTGCGCCGATAATCCAACACTCAGTCCGATTGCGAGTCCGATTGCGGCAAGCCGTTCAAATGAAATACGCACAAGTCCCTCCCTTTTTTGCTCCAACGGGAAGGGTAGCACTGCCGGGACGGGAGGGAGCAAGGGGAGAAAGATGCCGTCCTGCAGCCCTACTAAAGAAGCCGATCTCCGAAATTCGAGGATGCTGCCCTGCAGGTGGACAAAGGGAGTGAGAGAGTCGACCCACAGGCCGACGAATAAGGCTGAATTGCAGAATGGGAAAAAGAAGGCCTGGGGGCCGGCGGAAAAAGCGGAAAACCGGCCTGGAAGCCGCCGGATGAAAGCGGAATGTCCGGCTGGAACCGGACCAAAAACGCGAAAAACGGGTGTTTTTGGCACGTTTCCGGGGCGATTTTGTACACAATCAAGGTGCATAATGTCGGGGTTTAATGCGAGACCGGGTAACGATCAGGGGGAGGAATGCGGGTCAGCCAGCAGGGAAGCGGCTTCGGTTTGCCGGCATCCGGGCAATCAGAACCTGTCCAAGAACTATCGCCACTGAACGGGCGGGCTTTAAAGGCTGTGGAAAACGGACGGCTCTCAAGCAATTGGCCCGGAAAGGGTGGGCCGCCCGCCGCGGTTTTTCCTTTGGGTTGACATCCGACCCGAATAGAGTAATACTTGGGTCGGATGACTACCCAAGAGAGTAACGACGACCGCATTGCCTTGTTGCAGGGCACGCTGGACCTGCTGATCCTCAAGACTCTGGCACTGGGACCGTGCCATGGGCAAGGCGTTGCGCGCCTGATTCAACGCCAATCGGAAGAGGTGTTTTTTGTCGACCATGGCTCGCTTTACATGGCTCTGCAACGCCTGGAAGACAAAGAGTGGATCAGCGCCAAATGGGGCGTGAGCGAAAACAACCGCAAAGCGCGATTTTATTCGTTGACGCCCAGGGGACGCGAGCAGCTTGTGGAGAAGACCGGCGAGTGGCGCCGGCTTGCGCGGGCCATGGGATTGATTCTGGACAACAGCATAGCGCCCCGCGGCGAGGAGGCATAAAGATGTTCTGGCGCAAACGGAGTGCACAGGATTTTGCGGAAGAGATCAAGGCGCATCTTGAGCTCGAAGCCGAAG
>DASWZM010000341.1:0-2800 GCA_036404455.1 Occallatibacter sp.
CAGCATCGAGGGGCAGAATCTCCGACGTCTTCCATGATTCAGCGCAAGTCCCGAGCTAATCTGAGTGGTCGCCTGGTGTCCTTTTGCCGTCTCGCCCCCACCACCAATACGTGGGGTCTGTTGATGAGAAATGCAGGCTAGGGGCGTAAAACCTGGCCTGATGGCACGCTCCCTGCGGGGAGCGCCCCCCTTTACGGGGGGTACGGAACCGGTTCCAAATGTCGGGGCGCGTCAAGCGCCGCAAACGAAGAGCGATCCCAAGAGAAAAACCCAAGCGTTAGAGATCCTCCACCACCCTCCCATTCACCACGATGGGTAACGGTCATGCGATAGAAGCCCCATCCCAGCTTTCCCGGATTCCCAATCCCAATCTCCCACTACCGTCAGCTCGCGAGCGCCCGGTAAAGCGTCACGCGTCCCACTTTCAAGACATCCGCCACGTACTGCCGGGATTCGCCTTTCTCGACCAGCTCTCGGGCCAGCTCGATCTGCGCGGCGGAGAGTTTTGGCTTCCTTCCGAATTTCACGCCCCTGCGTTGCGCCGCCTTCACACCGGCGCGGGTGCGCTCGCCGATGAGGCTGCGCTCGAGCTCCGCCAGGACTCCGATCATCTGCCACATGGCGCGCCCCGTGGGCGTCTCGGTGTCGATCGCCTCGGTCAGCGACTGAAAGCGAACGCCGCGTTCCCGGAGTCCGTCGAGCATGGCGATCAGGTCACGCAGGCTGCGGCCCAACCGGTCGAGCTTCCACACGATGAGCGTGTCGCCGGAGCGAAGGGTTTTCAGGCACCGGGCCAGGGCGGGGCGCTTAGCCGTGGCGCCCGATTGGCCCTTGTCCTCGAAGATGTGGGAACACCGGGCGCGTTTCAGGGCGGCGAGCTGCAGCGCCGTCGTTTGGTCACCGGTGCTGGTGCGGGCGTAGCCGTATTTCATGGCACTCATTGTGAAACTGACTTATGAAACACGTCAACCCCGCAATTGGCGGGCCTTCCGGCGATGTTGCATCACTTACCCTTTATGAAACGTAGCAGTTTTTCAGGACAGCCGGAAACCATCCCCACGATTGGGACGCGCACGCACGCCGGCCGCCACGCAAGTACGTCTCCCGTAGCGCGACCTGGATCGCCGCAGTGTCCCACCCGGCGGTGTCGAGGCAGGCGACAGCGATAGTCCGGTCTGGAGGGTGGCCGATCCGGGCGAGGGCACCTGGGTACTCCGCCAGCACCTCCAGCATCCATGTGACCGCTGCCGCTCGCTCGATCGATGTTCTGGTTCCTGATCCGGTTCATATAAGGATACGCCACTCGTCACCGGAAGTATTGTTCCGGTGACACCGGAAGTATTGTTCCGCTGTGAAGTTTTGGCAACACCGGAAGTATTGTTCCGGTGAGAAGTATTTGCAGCACCGTTTTCGACCGGAACCCTGCTTCCTATCGGAGGCTTTCTAGGCGGCCCACTTTCGGTCGGGATTAGCCACTTAAGCAGGTACCGTACCCCACGGGAGCGGCGCTGACGCTGGATATACCCTGCGGCCTCCAGTTCGCGGACCTCGGATCGCACCCACGCCTCCGAGCACCTAAATCGCTCCGCCAATGTGGCCTGCTGCGGCCAATGCTACGCCTTTCATACCGGCGTAATCGTCCAGGGCCACGTAGAGCAGGCGGGCGCCAGGCGAAAGCGAGTTGTCGTACACGACGCGCATCCGCGCTTCGCAGCGCTTATGGACCAGGGAAGGGGAGTTGTCAGAATTGTCGGTTGGGGAGTTGACGGCCAGAGGCCGTTCAGGTAAAGTAATAACGTTACGAGCGGAGGTCATGATCCGTTCGTCCTCGTTCAAGTCGAAATTTTGAAAGCCGCGGCTGATATCCGCGGCTTTCGCATTTTAGGATACAGTAAACCAGGCCGGGAGAAAACGGGGTTTACAGTTTCTCCAGGCCCGCCCGCCGGTACCACGCAATCGTCGCCCGCAGCCCTTCTTCCAACCCGGTGCTGGCGCGGAATCCCAGCTCCCGCTCGGCCCGGCTCACGTCCAGCGAGCGGCGCGGCTGACCGTTAGGCTGGCTGGTGTCCCAGACGATCCTCCCGCCGAACCCGGTCAGCTCCGCAATCTTCCGCGCCAGCTCGCGAATGGAAATCTCCACCCCGCTGCCCAGGTTGACCGGCGCGGCGCCGTTATAGCGCTGGGTGGCCCGCACGATCCCCTCGGCCGCATCCTCCACGTACAGGAACTCGCGGGTGGGAGAGCCGTCGCCCCACAGCACAATCTCCCCGGCGCCCTGGCGCACGGCCAGCATGCACTTGCGGATCAGCGCCGGGATAACGTGCGAGGAGTGCGGGTCGAAATTGTCGCGCGGGCCGTAGAGGTTCACCGGCAGCAGGAACACGGCGTTCATGCCGTACTGTTCGCGGTAGGCCTGGCACTGCACCAGCAAGGCCTTTTTGGCGATCCCGTAGGGGGCGTTGGTCTCTTCCGGATAACCCTCCCAGAGATCCTCCTCGCGGAAGGGCACGGGGGTGAACTTGGGGTAGGAGCAGATGGTCCCCAGCACCACGGTCTTTTCCACCCCGTAGCGCCGGCAGGCTTCCACCACCTGGATTCCCATGATGGCGTTCTCGTAAAAGAACCGGCCGGGATTGCCGCGGTTGGCGCCGATGCCGCCCACCATGGCGGCCGCGTGGATCGCCACCTGCGGCCGGTATTCGCCAAACAGCCGCTCGACGGCTTCGGCGCGGGTCAGGTCGTAATCCTTGCGGCGGGGCGCGGCGATCTCTTGCGCGCCCTCGCGGGCCAGCCGTTCCAC
>DASWZM010000342.1:0-2169 GCA_036404455.1 Occallatibacter sp.
GCGTACGAGCTAGATTCCTTCAATGTCGGTTGGGGAGATTCTGCAGCAGATCACAGACACGTCATACTGTGGCGGGAGACTGTTGCTGCAATAATCGTCTGTTTGGGACTGATTATCTTCGGCGCTCGCCAGAATTGACCCGCTTCTGCCAATCAAAAGTGACCCACCGAGTTTCAAGCTGAGTTCCCACTGACCCCACTCACGGCACGGTGATGATAGTCACCATGCCTGATCATCGAAAAAGACCCTGCTGCATCTGCTGCCATTGGTTCCGCCCCGATCCGCGAGTGGGGGTACGACAGCGGGCTTGCCCTCAAGCGGAGTGCCAAGCCGCACGCCGGCGCCAGACCCAAGCCACTTGGCGAGCGCGGAATCCCGATTACTTTATCGCCCGTCGGATCCAAGAGCGTGGGGGGCTTGCCCAGCCGCCCGAGCCCCTGCGTTTACCCGCTCCTTTGCGCCAACTTCCCTGGGACCTCGCGCAAGACCAGTTCGGGGTCCAAGGTGCGGATTTCATAGGGGTTATGGGAGCACTTCTGGTACGGGCCACGCAAGACCAGTTACGGGCTTACCGCATTGATTCCAAGCTAGTTGCGGACACACTTTGCCCCCCGGGCAAACAAGACCCGATACCGCTTCGTCCAGACTAACCCTGGCCGTCGTAAGGGAGCGGGCGAATGCGCTTGGAGTTTCACCAACTCGACCGACGCTGGGAGCATTTACGGGTTCGCCACCCTGCTCGGCAACGGCAGTTGCTGGCCTCGCTGGCGGAAGTGGGGCAGCAGACGCCCATCGTGGTGGTGGCGCTCGAAGGCCAACCGGACCGGTACCTGGTCATTGATGGCTACAAGCGCCTGGCGGCCCTGCAACAATTGGGCCGGGACACGGTGGAAGCGGTGGTATGGCCGCTGCGCGAAGCCGAGGCCCTGATGCTGGACCGTTCGCTGCGCTTCTCCATCCACGAGACGGCGCTGGAAGAAGGTTGGCTGTTGGCGGAGTTGGAGCAGCGCTACGGCTATGGACAGGAGGAGTTGGCGCGCCGCTTTGATCGCAGCCTCAGTTGGGTGTCGCGGCGCCTGGCCCTGGTGGATCTGCTGCCGGAGGGCATCCAGCAGCAAGTACGCGAGGGACAGCTCTCCGCCCACCTGGCCATGAAGTTTCTGGTGCCGGTGGCGCGCGTCAGCCTGGACGACTGCCAGCGCATGGCCGCCGTGTTCGCTCAGCATCACTGCAATACGCGGCAAGCCGGGCAACTGTATGCCGCGTGGCGCGACGCCTCGCCCCTGACCCGCCAGCGTCTTCTCGACCAACCCGAGTTGTTTTTCAAAACCCGGCCGCCCGCCGAACCGCAGACTCCCCCCGCCGGGGCCGCCGCCCTGCAGCGCGATCTGGACATGGCGACCGCGATTTTGAACCGCGCCCGGAGGCGACTGGCCGGGGCGGGAGCCGCCGAGATGGATCGTCCGCAACGCCAGGCCGTACGCGGGCAGATCGAACACCTCCGCCAGCAACTGAACCGCTTGGCGGAGCGCATCCCCGAGGAGGAAGAACCCGATGTTGAGCCCATCCCAACGGACCACCATTCTGGAACTGAACACCCAAGGAGTGAGCAAGCGCCAGATCGCGCGGGTGCTCGGCCTCTCCCGTCTCTCGGTCCGCAAGGTTCTGCGTTCGAATTCCCCCCAGGTGCCGGAGCTCCGCCGCCCCGAGAAAGCCCAACCCTACCGGCAGCAGATCCTGGAGTTGTTCGCCAGTTGCAAGGGGAATCTGGTGCGAGTCCATGAAGAGCTCCTCGCCAGCGGAGCCCAGTTCTCTTATCAAGCCTTGACCGCCTTCTGTCGCCGGCATGGCATCGGGCAAGCGCCCCCCGTGCCGGCGGGCCAGTACCACTTTGGGCCCGGCGAGGAGATGCAGCACGACACTTCTCCCCACGAGTTGGAACTGGCGGGCAAGAAGCGTAAGGTGCAGACCGCCTCCGCCGTACTGTGCTACTCACGGATGCTTTTTTTCCAGTGCTCCCCGACCTTTCAGCGTTTTGACTGCAAGGTGTTTCTCACTGCCGCCCTGCGTTACTTCTCCGGCGCCCCGGCCCAGGTGATGATCGACAACACGCATGTGGTGGTGCTGCGCGGCACCGGGCGCGAGATGGTTCCCGTGCCCGAGATGGCC
>DASWZM010000343.1:0-3710 GCA_036404455.1 Occallatibacter sp.
GGACTGGGAGCAAGGCCGCCGCCGTCCCGACCGCGCCGCTCGGGCTTATCTCACCGTGATCGGCCGCCGTCCCCAGGCCGTGATAGAGGCCCTGGCAAGCTGACGCTTCCGGCAACCTCTCCGCAACGGAGCAGTTCATCCCACGCAGGGACGGCTAGAAGCTAGAAGCTAGCGGCTAGAAGCTGCCTCAATAATCCTGAAGTTCCCGCTGCAGTGCATCATGCTCATCAGGTAGAGCATCCCGTCGTAGTACCTCTGCTCCCCCGACGGCGCCGGCGTATTCCAAAGCTCCTCAACAAACGCCTTCGAAACCGGCCCAGCCGTAGCCGCCAGGCTGCCCACCGCAGTCGTCGCCACCATCCCCACCGAGTGCCTTGTCGAAAGCGGCTTCCCATCCAGCGTGTATCGGTCGGCAAACTTGCCAATCCCCTGGCCATAAAGGAACTTCTGTATCCGGTCGCTCAGCACCGTCTCCCACCGGTCCTTCCGCCACCACGAGTAATCCACGCTCCAGTTGCTCGCGCTGCGCCAGGAGTCGTAGCTGAACGGCGTCGGCGTCCCATCCCGGCCCACAATCTGCGTCTCGTCGAAGTGACTCCGATCCGGCGTAAGTCCCGTCTCCGGCCCGGTAACTTTGTTGAATAAGTCACGGCTGACATCCGCCGCCCTGGCCCAGAACGCTCGATCCTCTGCCGGTCCCCACCGCGCCCACAACTCATAAAATGCCGGCAGATGATAGCTCGCATCCGTCGTTGCGCCCGCGCCCCCCATGTCCGCCACAAACTTGATCATGAAGTGCTCCTCATCCACCATCGGGCCGATCGACTCGCCCCTCGGCCCGCGGTTGAACCGGAACGCCGGCGGCCACGGCGTGCCCTTCGCTGCGGCCTCTCTCTCCATATTGTGATTGTTCGGGCTCGGCCACGGATGATCCGGCGGCGTAAACGGCGCATCCTCCGGATGGATGCGGAATGGACTCATTCCCGTCAGCACCGGGTGGTGCCGCATCCCGCGCAGAATCTTGTCCGCCTCGGCCTGGTAGTTATAGATGCCCTTCCCATTGCCCCACCGGTGCGCGGCAAAATACAGCGCCATGGTAAAGTACTCTTCCCCATCCGGCGCGGCCCCCGTCGACCGCGGCGACCCGTCCGTCCCCATCGACCACGCAAAGTAGCCGACAGACGGGTTCTGCGGGTCAGTTATAAGCATGTAAGTCTTCGCCCAGTTCCACAGCGCGTCGAACTCCCGCTTCTTGTCTAACTGGACGGCTATCATCATCCCGTAACTCATCCCTTCCGTGCGCGCATCGTTGTTCGCCCAGTCGGTCACATAGGCCAGCGTCCCGTTCTCGTTCGCGCCGGTCTCAAAATAGATCCGCTCCTCCTGCCCGTCGCCGTGAAAAAGCTGTTGGAACACCTTCTCGATCTTCGCCCGGCTCTCGGCCGCCGTGTGCCCCTGCTCGGCAAAAAGATCGCGGTACTGGTGCGTCTTGTAAGCCCCGTCGCCATCGCCCGGCATGTGCGGTATCTCGCCCAGCGGAGCATCCACATGCGGCGCGGGCTGCCAGAAACCAGGCGGCGCCTGCGCTGGCACGCCGGCCGGAGCCTGCGCAACCGCGGCGCATCCAAACCCCGGCAAAATGCCGCCGACAAAGACGATTAGGCCAAAACGAAAATTCACGGGAACGACCTTTCTCTTGCGAACTGCACCAAGCGGGCAAGCTCCCCAAACCCCTCGCCGGCGCATCCATTCCACACCATCCGGGATACTTTCGTCGAGCCCCGATCAATCCGCTAAGCCCCGATAAGCCGGACCCGTACGCCTCCGTCCAAACGCCTCACTTTTGGCGCGAAGGAAAGATGGAAGCCTCGAATCTCAGCGCCTCTGACATTCGTTCTAGTACCGAGACCGCATGATTGTGTAATGGCCGGAATGGAGCGTAGCGCCGTGTATGACAGCGTCGGCTTTGTCAAGGCTCTTTTTTGAGGCCTTTGGCCGTAAAAAGAGCGTGGAGAAGCGTCTGTTTGGGAAGGACGGTGTCAAGGGCGCGTTCTTTGCGTTCATCTCGACCCTTGACACCGTCCTTCCCAAACCCACCATTGAGCAGGGAACGAATCTCAGGTTCTTTCTGAGATTCGTTCCCTGTTTGGAAAACCGTCTTGCCCTGCTAAACGACCCAAGCCCGCATGTTCGATTCAATCACTCTCGATGGCAACCGCTCAGGTTCCACCAACCATGTATTCGGCCCGGTCGTGCACCATGATTTCTTGTCCGAACTCCCTCCGCAATGGAGAGAGGCGGGGCGTCCAATCAATCTCTCGGCCCTCAGGCCACGGCGCTACACGGACTGCCCCACATGCGAACCGCGCTCCATCACCTGCTCATAGTCCTGCGCGGAGCGCAACATCCAATACAACCGAACCGCCAGCTTGTGCGCGATGGCCACCTTGGCCACCCCGTGATGCTTCGTCATCGACAAACGAACATACTGCCGGTGCCAGCTCGCATCGTGCCGTTGCGCATGAACCGCCGCCTCCACCAGCAGCCAGCGCACCAGCGTGTTGCCCTGCTTGCTGATATGTCCCAGACGCCGCTTGTCCCCGCTGGACTCCTCGGCCGGAATCAGGCCCAGACCGGGGTCCCCGGCGACAGGTCTTCGTCGCTGGGGTGGAGATAGCTTCCCACCTGCTTGCCCCGCGGAAACCGTCTCCAGTCCCCGATGGTCAACACAAAGGCCAGCGAAACAATCGGACCCACGCCCGGATGCGTCATCAGCAGGCAAGCTTCCTGGTTACCCTCCGCGGCCTCGCACACCGCCTGGTCCAACGGCCGGATCCGTTTGTCCAACTCGTCCAGCAGGCCCAGCAGATCCGCCCGCCGCTCGGCATACCAGCCCGGCAACGGCAGCGCCTCGATTTGCTGGCGGCGCTTGGGAGACCACACCCGCGAACTCAATAACCCTTCGTTCTTGGCCATCGAGTCCAACTGGTTCTTGGTCCGCGTGCGCATCCGTACCAGCCGGCAGCGATGCAGCAGCAGCTGCCGCATCTCCTCGTTCTCCACCGGAGGCTGCCAGACTGCCGGAAATCGATCCTCCACCAGCAAACTCAAAATGTGTCTGGCATCGCGCTTGTCGGTCTTCTGCTTGCGTGGACAGCTGGCCCGGATCGCACTTGCGTCCCCCAGCAGAAACTCATGTCCCAGTTCCTCGATCAGGCGCCGGAACCAACGAAAGTTCCCCGTCGCTTCCGCGCCAATCCGCACCTGCCGGCCAGCCAGCGACCGGTAAAACCGCTCCGCCTCCTCGGGATGGTTCAAGCGGCGCTCGCCGTACTCGCCCGTCTCCCGGTCGACAAAGGCGATCTGCTGAAACCGCGGATGAAAATCACATCCTATAATCATCATGCTCGGCTCCTTTCATCCCGAGCTCGTGGTCGTTTCGCAGCAACCAGTCTACTCGGGGTCGGGGGAGCCGACGCTGTCATGTAATCAGTCTCCAGACCGGCTGTTGTGCGGGCGTCCTCGCCCGCACCTGTTCAGGAGCAATTACCAAATCACAAGGTCTAAACACTAGAACCTGTCTGATAAATACCTGAAGTGCGATTTTGCTTGTGTTTTCAAGTTGATAGCGGCACAAAGAAGGTGGCGCTGGCGAATCTGCGAAAGCACGAATGCGGGCACGGGGAGAATTGACGGATGCAGAGTGGGCG
>DASWZM010000344.1:0-21997 GCA_036404455.1 Occallatibacter sp.
AGCCGCAACTACAAGCCCGGCCAAGAACGCTATCAAAAGCACCGCCGATTGCTGTGTCATGCAATACCTCTATTCTCACCAGGCGCCGCGAGCAGACGTAAGGCCGAGCAAAAAGATGGCAGCAGCCAAAAGACGAGCACGCCTGCCTGGACTTGAGCAGCGTCGAAATGCATTGGGACCGTCAGCAGCTTGGCCACCTGGTAGACAAGTGCCGATCCGACAAATGACATCGAGAGTGCTACAGCAAATGCAGCCCAGACCTTGAATTGCACGTTGTGCTGTCGCATTGTCCCGGTGTGATGCAGCTTGAGGGCTACCAGAACCCTGGCATTGAGGGTTGGATTCACCTCGAAGGAGAAACCGCCTAGGCCCGCGATAACCCGGTTGCTGGCGCTGAGGTACTCCTGGCATGGAACGCAAGTGGCGAGATGCTCGCGAAGAGATTGTTCCTTCTCCGCTGAGATGGCGGCCGCCAGACTCTCGTCGATCATGCGTTGGAAACCTTCATGGTGGTCAATGTTCATGCTATTTCTCCCTCGAACTGCGGCCGCAGCGTTGCCAGTCCTCGATAGATTCTGGAAGCTACGGTAGAGACGGGCGCTCCCACAATCACGGATATCTCTTGTAGAGATAAATCTTCTTGAAAACGCAGTACGAGGGCTTCGCGATATACGGGCTCCAGAGTTTGCAGCGAGTCGGCTAGCCGCTCGGCGTCTTCTGTCCGCGCCGCAAGCGTGTATGGCGAAGGCTCACCGGATGCAGGCGATGAGCGAACACCATCTTCCTCATTTGAGTCCAGGCTGAACATCGGTCGCTTACGCATGGCATCGAGAGCAATATTGCGTGCCACCCTGAAGAGCCAGGGTTCAAAGCGAGAGTGCCCGTCGTAGGACTCACCTCGCTCCAGGACTCGGAGCCACGTCTCCTGCACGAAGTCGTCAACTCCATCGCGTCTGCCCAACAGGGAGACGAGATAACGAACAAGCCGGTATTGGTATTGCTCGACCAGCGTCTCGAGGACAGCGACATCTCTCTGGCGCAACCCAAGCGCGATTCGTTGCGTATCGCTTTCCATGGACGCCCTCGAAGTCAGCTCATAATCGAACATACGTGGGGTATACGAACCATGAACTCGAAATTACGAAAAGTAGAACCAGTGGCTATTGCAAACCCGAAACTTGCTTCTGGCGTGAGGGGCTATACGGGTTATTCGGGAATTAGTAATGATAAACGCCGTAGCAGCATGGCATTTCGCGTTTTGACCGTACTTAACAGATTCCATGACACTTGCTGACTTACGAGGATCTCCCGGTCTGCAAAGCCTCACGCCCCGCCTCGCAGATGGATGAGCTCACTTCTTGGCGGCGAGGGCACAAGGCCCAGGAAGCCCGTTCAGCACGTTCCGGCTCAGCTCTATCAGCGAGTCGCTTTGGCTAGCCTGCGGATCGTCATTGCGACCGACGAAGTAGTAGCGGCCCCTTGCCGCTTGTATCTCGGCTGGCGTAATGCTGGCCAGGCAACCACCGACGAGTTCCTTCTCCTCATTGGGCCGCCGGCTACTCTGGTAGGCACGCGACGCGGCCAGCGCATCCTTCATCGCGAAGAGCTCCAAAGTGAAACTCTCATTGCCACGGCCATAGCGCCGGACGTAGAGCCTGGAAAAGCCCTGGTCGATGTAGAAGTCCGCCCCGCCGTCCATGTAGGTGTAGAGTGTGGAACCGGTGTAGCTTTCGGGCTTATCGACGTCGGCAAAGCCGCCGAGGGCCGCGCCGGATGGCAAGAGACCCGTCCCGCGGCACGCGCAAAGAGCGAGCGCGAGTGCGAAGGCCGCGAGGAAGACGATCCCTTTCATGCGTGGATCTCTACGATCCTTACGGCGTCCAAATCGGCTTTGCCCAAGCCGAGGGCGGCGGCATGCTGCAACGCAGGGACAGCCATGTCGAACGTGAAGGTCCGGTCGTGCTGGGCCAGGAGGCGGGCGCAATAGGAGTCGACGGCCACCATGTCGCCGCTGAGGATGAACTTGTTGACGCCGCGGACGATCTCGGCGCCTCCCCCCAACCCTGGGCCACCGCGCGTGAGGATGGCGCGTGCGTCGACCACGTTGAGCTGCGGCCGGACGGCATCGGCAAAATGAACTAGGCGCTGCTGGAACAATCCCAACCGGCCGCCATCGTCCTTCTTGTGGATCAACAAGCGGTCATCCATTGCAACGGAGCCGAAATGCATTTTGAGGCAGCATGAGAAGTTGGCCCCCCCTCGGTGACGCTTGAGGACCGGGAGGCTGACGACGATGGGCGCCTCATAGAGGATTCGGTGAACAGCCACCGGCTTTGCGATCGGCCAAGCTGGATTCCGGACAAAGACGAACTCGTTGGGATCGAAGGAATCGCGCGCCAGAACCGGCACGCCGCCCTGAGTCAGCTTATCCAGGACGCCCAGCCGCTGCATGAAGTGTTCCGGAGGCAAGGCCGCGGCCAGTCGCGTCCCGGTGCAATCAAAAAGGCTGGACTTGCTGAAGCCGGCATGCTTCAGCTCGGCGGCTACGGCGAGAACGAAATCGGGGTCAGTGGTCACGGGATAGGGCTGCGGCATGACATAGTTGCCGCGAAAGATGGCTTCGCGCCCCAGTTTAGCCAGCGGGTCCAGTCCGCCCAAGGCTTCGATCCCTCGACGCAGCATGGCGCCCATATCTTCGCCTTCCACTACGACGAGCAGGGGTTTGCCATCGGAGACGAACGGATTGGGCGGCACCGATTTGCACGGGCGCGTTGCGAGGCCACAGCCGCTCGCGAACCCTGCCGACGCCGTCGCGAGCACGCTGGCGCCCAAACGAAGAAAACCGCGGCGATCAAACGGCTTGAAATCAGAAAATGTGCTCATGACTTCCCTCCTGCGGTGCGAGCAGCGTCCAGCCAGCGGCCGACGATCGCCGCGCCAGCCAGCAAAAGAAATCCGAAGCCCCCTGCGCCGCCGAGCATAAACTGAGCCAACACTCGCGAATCTTCCAGTCCCATCGCGGCCAGCACGGTGCCAATCATGCCCGCCAGGAAGCCGATGGATCCCAAAAATGGTGCGCTGACGATGAAAGCGATCCTGGCGCGGCGGCGTCGAAACGCAAACGCGCCCATTACGCCGATGACCAACCCGGCCACCGGCCATGCCAGTAGCGGCGAGAAAAAGGACTCACCAATCCGGACCGCAGCCAAGCTGACAACGGCGGCGATCACCGCACCCACGAGTGCCACGCCCGGTCGCCTATTCAACAAGCCCAGGGCGAGTGCAGTGGCTGCAACCGCACAAACCGTGCGTGGAGCCCACGAGCCCAGGAATCCGCCTGCGGTCCAGCCAAGAGCTGAGAAGAGGAGACCCGCGACAAACCAGAGCAGAACCCCGCGACCTCGATACTGCCGCCGCGTTCCGTCCCCGGAGATTTCAGCAGGAAAAAGGAAAGCCCATATACGTGTCCCAAAAGCACTGCGCACGACTCCATTCATACGTCCTCCGTTCAGTCGCGCCCGCACGTCATCACATCATACGCCTGCTCGTGTGTGAAAGTTCCTCCGACTCTAGTTGGGCCGGCTTCGAAGTTGTGGGGCAGATTCCCAACGAGGCAAGCCAAGAGCCCGCCTGGGGAGGTTTACTCCGATTAAGAACGACAAACGCCGCAGGCTCCGGAGATGTGCCATCCAACCTCAGTTTCCGGAAGACTGGCGCAGCGCCGACAGAGCGTTACTGATCCGGCATCAGCCAGCCCGGACCGCCTGATTGCGTGTTTTCTAATGTCTTGTGTCGCCCGGTGTGCAAAAGGTGTGCCCAAAAAGTGGAAGGCCATTCAGAGGAAAAGCGGTTGGCGACATCGCCGTGCCCTTCCTGCGATTGTCCGACAGATTTCCCTTAACAAACCGATCCGGTCAAGCACACATTTGGCACACAAAAACGCTGTCGGGAGGCGACTATGCCCGGTGCTTTGGAAGTGCTGTCATTGATCGGCAAATCAACGTCACTGATAATGCGAATTAGTGGTCACAGTCTCACCGCAGTACGTCAGCAGGCGCGTGACAAAAGGCTACAAACGGGATTTGAGCCACGATGCTGGGGGACAAGCAACTCGTTTGCGCCGCGTGGGGCTGCACCGGCTAATCGCTGATATGAATTTGGCGGCCCGCTCATCGAGTGAGGCCGCCAGATTTTCCAACGGTCGAATTGTTCTTGTTTCAAGAAAAGGCGCTCCTGTCAGGCCACCTCGCGCTTCTGCTTGGTGTCCGTCAAACCGTCGAAGTGGTTGCGACTCGCGCACCGCTTCAGGGTGCTGGCGGAAATGTACCGCTGGCGCCCGTCGCGGGTGGTCTCGATCTCGCCGCTGGCCAGGCGATAGTCGAGTGCTCTTACACTCATTGAAAGCGCGAATGCCGCGCTCTTGCGGTCATACCGCAACTTCTCGACCGTAGCCTGGCTGTGCTCCATAGCCTGTCCTACAGGTAACGTATCGATTTGAGGCAAAAGGGACACTTTCCCTTCAACATTCTTCATGGAGCCGGGCGACGGACTCTAAGTCTTTTGTTTCAAGGGATGGGGAACGCTAAGGTTTTCGCCTTATGTCGATTCCGGCGCTGAAGGTGCATCCTGTAACTGGTCGCGCCGGGTGGGATGGTTTACCATGCCAGAGCCAGCATCGAGAGCACCACCGCCAAGACGCCGGCACGTGGGGGTGACGGTGCCCGTGGCAGTAAGCCGGCACTCCGAATCGACCATAGGGGTCATCAATGCCAACTCGCTCAACATCTGGCCGCGGTAATCCGCGCGCCGAAACCGCAACCGAAACCCACCACCTGGAACAGCACTTCTCGCCTGCCCAGCTCGCCGATCTTTGGAGCCTGTCTGCCGACTTCATACGGGGTCAGTTCCGTGAAGAGCCCGGCGTCCTGAGAATCGATCGTCCGGAGGAGATGCACAAGCGCGCGTACTGCTCGTTGCGCATCCCCCAGTCGGTTGCCCACCGGGTCTATTGCAGGCTGCAGGCTGGAAAGTAGCTCCAGGCAACACAGCATGTCCGGCCCTCACAAGGCCGGGCATCCTATTTGCCGCCGACCGTCACACCCATCTTGCGCATGGCTCCCACCAGCTTCTCCTCCAACTGGTCCCGCCGGGCTCGCACCCAAGGCGCGTAATACCGCTCCGTGACACGCACCGATTTGTGTGTCAACAGCCTGCTCACATCTTCAAGAGGCACACCGGCGAGTAGCAGTTCGACGGCGAAAGTATCCCTCAGCATGTGGGAATGGAAGGGCATTGGCTGCCCCTTCTCGTCCTTGAATGCCAGGTACGGGTTGAGTTCCCGGATTCTCGCCGTCCACAGTGTCGTGAGGGTTAAGTGGTCACTCTGCCGGGTCCACCAGTAGTAATCAGGGTGCGTGCCGGGCCGGGGCTTGTACGCCTGGATTTCCTCGACGACAGGGTCCGGCAACACAGGGGTTGCCTCCGCCTTGGTTTTCTGCGTCACCAGCGAGAGCCGATTGCCAGTGAGGGCCGAGCGGGGCAACATGAGCGCGTCGCCGATCCGCAGCCCCGACCAGCGCATCACCTGGAACAGCACCCTCAGGTCATTGCCGAACTTCTCCTGTGTCGGCCGGCGTCCGGCATCGTACAGCTCACAGGCGGCGAGCAATTCCTTGAACTGTTCGGGAGTGAGCGGCATGGTGCGTCTTTTGCTCGGGGCGATCGCACCCAACGGGACGGAAGGGTCAATGTCGATAATTCTGATCTTCGCGGCCCAGCCGAAGAAGCTCTTCAGCCTGGTCTGGAAATGCGATTGCGTCGTGTTGCCCATCCTGTCGTCTTCGCGGCGCGCGGCGGGGGACCATTTTCCCCGCCACTCGTCGAGCATCTCCGGGGTCACATCTCTTAGGCGCGTGATTCCCTTCATGGCGGCCCAATCGCTGATCTTGCGTTTCACCACCCGGTAGGCAGCGCCGGTGGAGTCCGCCACCTGCTTCTGTGAGTTCAGCCAACGATTGAGGGCATCCTCGATCGTGACCTGGTTGGATTTGCGTGCGGCTACATCGGCCTCCCTCTGGGAGGCCATCTCCCGTTCGGCAATCTTGATTGGATCTCGGAGGTCGCGCTCGGCCTGAACGGCTCGCTCGGCTGCCTCCCAGGAGCGCGTCTTGGCAGACTTGTACCTGACCTTGCCGTGATCGTAGATGTAGAGGCTCTTGCGGCAGTTGCAGCGCCGCCACTGAGGGTCGGTCTTGGGGCAATCCGCGGAGTGCCGCACCAAGACCTTGCAGGTGAAAATGCTCGGTGTGCTCATGCTCCTATCCTACTCTGTTCAGCAAAACTTCAGCAAAATGGCTTTCAGCACGCAACAGAAAGAGCCACAAATGGCCGGATCTGTACCATCTGTGGCTCGGTTGTGAATCACATAAACTAATTGTTATCAGCGATTACCGGTACTTGCGCAGCACGCCCAGCACGCGTCCTTGAATGGCCACATCCGATGCCTTGACGTAGATGGGTTCCATCTCCATGTTGGCCGGCTGCAGCCGCACCTGGTTTCCCTCCGCATAAAAGCGCTTCAACGTCGTCTCGGCGCCATGGAGCAAGGCCACGACGATCTCCCCCTGGCGTGCTGTCCGTGTGCGTTCCACCAGGACGTAATCGCCGCTGATGATGTGCTCGTCGCGCATCGAGTCTCCGCGCACCTCGAGGGCAAATACGTCGCGGTTGCCCACCACGTCATGCAGCGAGATGCTCTCCGGGTTTTCCGTCGTCTCGACGGGAAGTCCGGCTGCGATCCGCCCGGCCAGCGGCAGCCTGTCGCTCGACCGGGTCCGCGTGCCCGGCGGCAGCACGTCGATGGAACGGCTGCGGTTGTGCACCCGGTCCAGCAACCCCTTCTTTTCAAGGTTGGTAATGTGCTTGTGCACGGTGGCCAGGCTCTTCAGCCCCATTCCGCGCGCAATCTCCTCAAAGGAAGGGGAGTAGCCGTTGCGGGCCACAAACGATTCCAGGAAATCGAGAATCTCTTTTTGCCTTCGAGTAACAGCCATGCGCGCATTATAGCGAATAAAAAGCGAATTGCAACAACTCTTTTTTGATTTCTTTTCGCAGGCAGAGATCACTGTGCACAAGCGACGGCTGCGCGCGGGAACGACGGCCTGTCCCGTGGCCCGATCCGGAAGCCGCAGCCCAGCCTGTGTATCCTGGGCCGCATCCTCCAAGAGCTGCCGATGAAGACTGAGAACCCACTGAACTCATCCGGCTAAAGAAAACCGGGACACTGCCGATTGTCCCGATTGACTGTCCGCATAGTCTTTCGTTGCGGGCGGGACAGTTTCGAGGACCAATGATCTCGCTCAAAAAGTATCTTGATTCCGCCCAAACCGGACCCCAGGCGCATCGCGCCCCGGATGCAAGGGAAATGTTTCCCGTGGCCGTAGCTGCGTACCGGTCTGCATTGCGGGAGATGGGAAGCTGCAGTGTGGATGCTTGCCCTGCCCTCGGCCAGGAGCTGAAACAGAGTCTCGGCAAGCTCGAGGAGAGACTCTCAATCGACCTGAACCGCGAGACGGTCGAGGCCACGGAACAAGCCGTTCAGGAGCAGTTGCAGGATTGGGGCAGGCGCACCGCCAGGCACTATCGGGAGAAGACTGGGGAGGTGAAGGAACTGCTGATCGTGCTGGCCCACACTGCCGAATCGGTGGGCGAACGAGATCAGCGCTGCGCCGGACAGCTCAGCGAGGTGACCACGCGGCTGGAAAGAATCGCCAGCCTGGAAGACCTGACCGAAATCCGTGCATCGATCGAAAAGAGTGCGGCGGAGCTGAAGACCTCCGTCGACAGAATGGCGGCGGAGGGCAAGGAAGCGATCGACAGGCTTCGGGTGGAAGTCTCGCATTATCAGGCCAAACTGGAAGAAGCCGAAGAGATTGCATCGCGCGATGCGCTGACGGGGCTGCGCAACCGCCTGTGGGTGGAGAGCCAGATCGAGCGCCGGATCGGCGCTGGTACTCCGTTTTGCCTGGCTATCGTCGACATCGATGGTTTCAAGAAGGTAAACGACGATCATGGGCATCTGCTTGGCGATGAATTGCTGCAGCGGTTTGCCGCCGAGTTGCAGTCGGCCAGCCGTGCGAACGACCTGATCGGGCGCTGGGGCGGCGACGAATTCATTCTGGTGCTGGATGGCGGCATGCCCGAGGCAACCGCGCAGGCCGACCGCCTGAGCGCGTGGGTCTGCGGGAGCTACAAAATCCAGGGACGATGCGGCCCGCTGAAGCTGGCGGTGGACGCCTCGATCGGCCTGGCGGAACACGTGCCGGGCGAAACAATGAACGATATTCTGGCTCGGGCCGATGCAGCGATGTACCTGCGCAAGGCGGCTTCCCGAGCGCGTGGAGCAGGTTCCCAGCAATAAGCGGGCCGGCGCCGGATGAGCTCCGGAGCGACCGAAGCAGTCGAGTCTGGCGTGGTGAAGGTAAACCGTGGTCATCGGAGCCCCGAATGGACTCACCATTTTGGGAATTCGCCACTTGCCTGTGCCGATTCTGGAATCGTTCTACCACCTTTCTTCTTTCCCATCTTGAGTTCCTTCTTCCCCCGGTTGAAGGTGGATGTGGGTCCTTGGTTAGCACCCGCTAAGCCGTGCTGCTGGAAGTTGGAGCAGTTGGAAGCAGGGAAGCGGCGCGGGTTGAGTTTGCTGCCCAGGAGAAAGGCTGCCATGAGGTTATTGATCGCCGAAGACGATAGGGCGCTGGGATTGTTTTTAAGCCGGGGCCTGGAGGCCGACGGGCATCGCGTTCGACTGGCCCACGATGGAGGGGCCGCCGTGGACGCATTTCGCCAGGAGATGCCGGACCTGACCATTCTGGATCTGAACATGCCTGTCAAGGACGGCGAACAGGTGCTCGAGGAGGTTCGCGCCCTCGACGCCGACCTGCCGGTGCTGGTGCTTACCGCCCGGCAGGAGGTGGACACGCGCGTCCGCTGCCTCGACCGCGGGGCCGACGACCTGATGATCAAACCCTTCAGCCTGCATGAGTTGCGGGCGCGCTGCCGGGCGCTGTTGCGGCGCAAGCGGGAAGCCCGTCTGCAGTTGCGCGCCGGAGACCTCGAACTGGACCGGCTGGACCACACGGCCCGCCGCGGAGCCCGGTCGATCGTGCTCACCAACAAGGAATTTGCCCTGCTCGAGCATCTCATGCTCAACCGCGGCCACTGTGTCTCGCGGGTGGAACTGCTGGACTCGGTCTGGAATCTGGAGCCGGTGCAGACCACCAACATCGTGGATGTCTACGTCAACTACCTGCGCCGCAAGCTCGAGGATCCGCCCCCCGGCCAACTGATCCGGACCGTGCGCGGACAGGGGTACACGGTGCCGTCGGAGGCCGATCTGGCCCTAGCCGTCCCCATGGCCCTCCCTCTGGCTCCAGCCGGGCCCGCAGCAGCCGGTCTGGTTTCTGAAATGCACTAGCTTTCATCAGCTCTTTCGTTGGTTAGCTTTCATCAGCTCTTTCGTTGGTCAGCTTTCATCAGCTTTTTCGTTGGTTAGGAGACTCCTCATGCAGACTGTTCTTGCTCCGGTTCCTGTTCCTCCGCTCCCTTCTGCCGCCCGCACCCGGTCGCGCACCGTGCTGGTGGCCAGTGCCGATCGCAGCTTCCGCCAACGGCTCTCCGAGATCCTCACCGGCCTGCGCTGGCAGGTGCGCGAGGCCGAGAGCGGCGCGCAAGCCTGGGGGGAAGCCGAGACCGCTGCTCCCGAGGCCATCATCGTAGACTCCTGGCTGCCCGATCTCGACCTGGCCGAGTTTTTCAAGGACTTCCGTGGATGCTTTCCCCAGGTCGATCTGGTGACCGCAAGCGGGTCAACCGCAGAGGAGAGCCCGCGCGGCCCCTATCGCCAGGAACTGCTCTACGCCCTGCGCCGCTCGCAGGACACCGACACGGCAGCGTGGAACACGGCGCCCGCACTCGGGAGCCCGCACGCGGCGCCGGACAGAATGCACGCCGGCCCCTGGCCGGTCCCAGATCGTCCTTCCACGGTCCCGGCAACGTCCTCGGCGGAGGAGGCCGCGGTGGCCCCGACGCACCCCCGGCCTGGCATTCCGAAGGCCGGTCCGATCCGGGTCGAGCTGCCCATCCATGGCGGTGAGCCGGCGTCCTGCGACCGGCTGCCGGAGCTGATCGGCAACGCCCCCTGCATGCTCGAGGTCAGCCGCCGTGTTCGCCTGGTGGCCCCGCGCTTGACTCCCGTGCTCATCGAAGGGCCCACCGGTTCCGGTAAGGAGATTGTGGCCGAGGCCCTGCACCGGCTGTCGCCCAGGAACCGCAAGCCATTTGTTGCCATCAATTGCGCGGCGATTCCGGAAGCTTTGCTTGAAGCTGAGCTATTCGGCCATACGCGCGGCGCCTTTACCGGTGCGGTGCAAGGGCGCACCGGGCGCATCGAGTCCGCCGACGGCGGTACGCTGTTTTTGGACGAGATTGGCGAGATGCCGCTGGCCCTGCAATCGAAGCTGCTTCGATTTGTCGAAAGCGGCGAGCTGCAGCGGGTGGGCGACAACGAGACCGTCAAGGTGGACGTGCGCATCGTGGCCGCCACGCACCGGCCTCTGGCCCTGCACACCCAGACGGGCAGCTTCCGCGCCGACCTCTATTACCGGCTGGCTGTCTTTCTCATCCGCACCCCGTCACTGCTCGAGCACGCCCAGGACCTGCCTCTGCTGGTGGACCACTTCTTGCAGCGGATGGGACGCGAAGCGCCCGTCAAGCGCGTGAATCCGGGGGCAATGGCCAAGCTCGCCGTCCACGACTGGCCGGGCAACGTCCGCGAGCTCGAGCATGTCCTGGAGCGGGGCGCCATTCTTGCCGGCGAGGAGGCTCTACTGACCGCAGCGGAGATCGACTTTGGATACGCAGTGAATTGAGGAAATTGAACCGGAGCTTCCGATGAGCATGGAGATTGAGACCCGGCTGAGCGGCCAGTTGGCCCGCTACCTGGACCTGGCCACCAGCCAGGCCAAGCTGACCGCGGCCAACATGGCCAACATCGATACGCCCGGTTACCGGACCGTGGGGATGGACTTCGAGGCCGAGATGCGGGAGGCCATGGACGGCGTGAACCTGGGGCGCGCGCCCCGCCCGGCGCGCCTCAAGGCCGTGGACGGGCTGATCGCACGGCCCGATGGCAACAACGTGTCGATGGACCGCGAGAGCCTGAATCTGGCCGAGGCGCAACTGAAGTTCAAGGTGGGCGTGGCGCTGCTGCGCGGGGAGAATCAGCAAGTGATGGACGCCATCCACGCCGACAGCAAGTAACATGAAGCAGCTTCTAGCTCCTAGCTACTAGCTTTAGCCTCTGGCCGAACGGCTACTTGGCGTGCCGGGGATGTACGCGTGAGATTCCGGGGCCCAAGCCGGAGGCCGGAGATCGCGACGCCGACTGAGAGCCGGAAGCCAGTGGCTAGAAGCTAGCGGCTAAGAAGCTGCCTTGAAAGGAGCAGACCCGATGAATCTATTTGGATTGATGGAGACCTCCGGCGGCGCCATGCAGGCCGAACGGATGCGCGCCGAAGTGGTGGCGGCCAACATGGCCAATGCGGAAACCACTCGCACCGCCTCGGGCTCGCCCTACCGCCGCCAGCATGTGATCTTCGCCGCCGATCGGGGCGATCCCGGGTTCCTCAATTCCCTGGCCACGGCATCAGCGGGCACGGTCCAGGATTCGCTGGCATCGGCGGCTTTGCCGACGCTCAATCCGGCCGGCGCCGGTCCGGCTGCGCCAGGAGTGCATATCGCGGGCGTGGTCGAAGACCCCGCGCCCCCGCTCAAGCGCTACGATCCCGGTCATCCCGACGCAGGAGCCGACGGGTATGTCGCATATCCGGACATTAATCCCCTCACAGAGATGGTGGACCTGATGGGGGCGACGCGTGCATATGGTTTGAATAGCTCTGCCGTGCAGGCCGAGAAGGGCATGATCACGTCGGCATTGGAGATCGCCAAGTCGTAGCAGGGACTGCGGCTTGCCGGCCCTGGTGGTAGACAACAGGAAGAGTGTGCAGCAGCTGGGAGGACCGATGCTACCCGCAATGAATCCGCTCGCCACCGCAGTTCCAGCCTTATCGAATCTGGCCAACGCCGGCGGATCGCAGTCGTTGTCTTCGTCTGGCGGACAGGGTGTTTCGACGGCTCCGTTTTCCGATCTGTTGACCGACGCGGTGGGCCAGGTGAACCAGCTTGAGGACCAGGCGCACGCCGCCGTGACTGGGCTGATGACCGGCTCCGGCGTGGACGTGCATCAGGCGATGATCGCCACCCAGAAGGCCAGCATGGCCTTCGAATTGGCGCTGGCCGTGCGCAACAAGGCGGTGCAGGCCTACCAGCAGGTGATTGGAATGCAGTTCTAGGACTGCAACCGGGCGGGTGTGCACGGCCGTTGAACTTGTGGGCCGGAACGAGATCGGGCTCCGGTAAAGGTTGGGCTTCGAGAACGGCGAAAGCGGCGGGAAACGGGAACCATGGCCACCGGAACACAGTTGCAGAAGAGCGGGCAGGCTGCCCCCGGCCAGTCTCAATGGGCGGACCGGCTCGCCGGCTTGTGGGCCCGGGGGCGGGTTCGCTGGGCGGCGATGCAGCCTGCGCAGCGCAGCGGGGCGCTGGCGGCCGCGGTTCTGCTCGGGGTTCTGGGCGGCGGCCTGCTCTGGTACGCTCTCGGCACCGACTGGCGCACCCTGTATGCGGACCTGGACCCGGAGGACGCTCGCCAGACCGGCCAGATCCTCACTCAGGCGCAGATTCCCTTTGACACCACCGTCAACGGTGCGGGCATCCGGGTTCCGGCCGCGCAATTGGACAAGGCCCGGCTGGTGACCGCGGCCAAGGGAGGCGTCAAGAGCGGGCGGCTGGGTTTTGAGATCTTCGACAAACCCAACTGGGTGGGTTCGGAGTTTGACGAGCAGGTCAATTACCAGCGAGCGCTCGAGGGTGAGCTTGAACACACCGTGGGCTCGCTGGCCGATGTGGAGTCGGCGCGGGTCCATCTGGTTCTCGCCCACGACTCGCTCTTTCGCGAACAGGAACGCCCGGCCAAGGCGTCGGTAGTGCTCAAGCTGCGGCATCGCACGCTGGCCGACGGGGAGCCGGAGGCGATTCGCAATCTGGTGTCCTCGGCCGTCGATGGGCTGATCCCGGACCGCGTGGTCCTCGTGGATGCGGCCGGCCACCTTCCGCTGGGACCGAAGACCGCCGACGCGATGCGCCTGACGGCTGAGCAGGCGCTGGAGGAAAAGCTGATTTCCACCCTGGAGCCGGTGACGGGCGCGGGCAACGTGCGCGCCTCGGTCACCCTGGACTACGATCCGGCGGCCACCGAGGAGACCCAGGAGACCTACGATCCGGACCAGACGGTAACTCTTTCCATGCAGCGCACCGAGCAAACCACTGGCGCACAGCCCGTGGCCGCCGGAGTTCCCGGCGCCGCCTCGAACGCTCCCAACGCACAGGCGCTGCCCGTCTACCCGCAACAGGTCACGCCACCGCAGACGGCGAAGACGGAGTCCGGGACCTATGGGGCCTCGAAGACCGTGCGTCATGTGATGGAGAACCCGGGCCGGGTGCGGCGGCTGACCGCGGCGATCGTGGTGAACGACCGGCTGGCCGAGCTTGCAGCCAAGGGAAAAGCGGCGGTCTGGCAGTCGCGCTCGGCCGAGGAGCTGCACAACCTGACCGCCCTGGCCCAGGCGGCGGTGGGCTTCGACGCGGCGCGCGGTGACCTGCTGACGGTTCAGGATCTGGCCTTCGAGGAGAACCGCACCCAGCAGCCGGCCTCGCTGCCGGACCAGGTGCTGGCCACGGCGGAGAATTCCCCGGTGCTGGTCAAATACGCGGCCTTGCTGGCCGGGTTGCTGGTGGTATTGGCTTTCGGCGTGCGCCCGGCCCTTCACCACGCCTGGCAGGCGCCCAGGGAGATCGCCAGAGTGTCGGCCAGAGAGTTGCCGGCTGGAACGGCGGTCGCGCCGCAGGCCGCCTTGAAACTCCCTGAGCCCGCCGAGGTGGACCCCGAGCGGATCAGGGCACAAGAGATATTCGAGCAGGTTAGCGGGCACTTGAAGCACGAACCGACGCAGAGCTCGCGCCTGCTGCAGAGCTGGATTCACTCCGACTAGCTCCCGGCGCAGGCACAACGCAACCAGGATGGGCAGCCAAGAGGCGGTTGGCAAGGCAGTTGGGAAGCAGCAGAGGAAGTCCGGAGTCGCCGGGACAAGCGCAGCCGGGAGCAGGAGAGAAAGAGCGGAGTTCAGGACAGAAGGAGCGGAATCGGGGAAAGGACCGGAGCCTTGGCCGAGCAGGGAAGCGAGAACGGGGCAACACGGCGCCGCCAGTCGGCGAATCTGTCCGGGGTGCGCAAGGCGGCCATCCTTCTGGTGGCCGTGGGCGAGGAACTGGCCAAGGAGATCCTGCGCGCCTTGCCCGAGGCGGATGTGCAGCGGCTCACCGAGGAACTGGCCGATCTGCGCGGGATCACGCCCGAAATTTCCGCCGACATACTGGAGGAGTTCTGGGAGCTTCTGGAGACTCAGGGCTTCGTGATGCACGGCGGGCTGGACTACGCCAGCCGTTTGCTGATCGAAACCTTCGGCAAGGAGCGCGCCGACGACCTGCTGATGCTGGTGCGCCGCTCCCAGGAGGCCGCGCAGGGCAATCTGGCCAAGCTGCAGCGCACCGATCCTCAGCAGTTGGGCAAGCTGCTCGACTCCGAGCATCCGCAGACCATCGCCCTGGTGCTGGCGCACCTGGACCCCAAGCGGGCCTCGATGGTGCTGGACAACCTGAGCGAGGACCACAAGGTGGTCTCCATTCAGCGCCTGGCCGAGATGCGCCAGTTTTCGCCGGAGATGGCGCAGAAGGTGGCCCACATTCTGCATCGCCGCCTGGAGAGCGTGGGCGACACGGCGCGCAAGAGCTATTCCGGCTTCAAAGCGGTGGCCGACTTGCTGAACCGGCTCAACGCCGAAGAGTCGAAGAAGATTCTGGAGAGCATCGAGGAGGCCCAGCCGGAGCTGGCCCTCGGCATCCGCAACCTGATGTTCACCTTTGAAGACCTGGTCACGGTGCCGCCGGCCACCATTCGCGAGATCGTCTCCGGATTGGACAAGCGCCAGTTGGCGATGGCGCTGCGCGGCGCCAACGATGAGCTGCGCGCCCAGATCTTCAAGTCCATGAGTTCACGGGCCGTGGAGATGCTGAAGGAGGATATGGAGGTGCTGGGTCCCGTGCGTTCGCGCGAGGTGGCGCAGGCCCAGCAGGAGATCCTCAACCTGGCAAGGCGGCTGGAGGCCGAGGGCAAGGTGGTTCTCAAGTTGGAGACCGGCGACGAGATGCTGGCCTGAGGGCGGCAGACAGCTGACAACCCGCAGCGAACAGTTGGCGGTCGGGGCTTGACTGGCGGTATCGATTGGTTGGGATTACGGGCGCGCCGGTGTGGACTGGATGGAATGAATTGTGGAATGTCAGCGGGTCGCGCTCAACTGGCAGCAATTAGCTGTCGGCTTTGAGCTGAATTGGAGAGAACTTTTGCAGCAGACAGGATCGGCAACCGAGAGCGGTATAACTGGGCGCTTCGAGGTCTTTCAGTATCCGGCCGGCCCCGATGCGCCCTCCTTGCCGGCCTGGGATGGCTGGGCGGAGCCGGCGGAGGCCGCAGCCGGCGCGCCCGGGGAGAGGTCGCACGATCAGGGCAAGGGAGCCGTCGAGGCCAGGGCACGCGCCGAGTTCGAGAAGCGGCTTGCCGAGGAGACGCGCAAGTCCTTCGAGGCTGGGCGCGAGCGAGGCCGGCAGGACGGCCGCCAGACCGAGCGCGAAGCACAGGCCACGGCCCTGGCAGCGACGGAACAACGGCGCACGCGGCAGGCGGCCGAGCTGATCGAGAGCTTTGCCCAGGAGCGCGACCGGTACCTGCAAACGGTCGAACATGAGGTGGTGGAGCTGGCTTTGGCAGTGGCAGCCCGCATTCTGCGCCGCGAGGCGCAGATGGACCCGCTGCTTCTGACCGGAGCGGTGCGTGTGGCTCTGGGACAGCTCTCCAGATCAACACAGGTCAGGCTGCGGGTGCCCCCGGCCGAACTGGACTTATGGACCGAGGCCATCGCCCTCGTGCCCAACCTGGCTTTGAAGCCCTCGGTAGTGGCTGGGGAGGGGATGCGCCTGGGCGAATGCGAAATCGAAACCGACCTGGGTTCGGTCGATTTGGGAATTCGCGCTCAGCTGGGAGAGATCGAGCGCGGCTTCTTCGATCGCACGGGCGGGCCGAGAGCCGAGCCGGCCGTCCTGCCGGATCGAGCGCAAAGCGCGGGGCCGGAGATTGGCCCATGAAGCCGCTTCCGGCATCGCCCGCGAGACCGCTTCTGGCCCGCTGCTTTGCCCGCCTGGACCGTGGTCAGCCCTGGCGCTGGCGCGGGCAGGTTCTTGAGTCTGTGGGCCAGACCATCGAGTCGGCGGGGCCGTTGGCCTCAGTGGGCGAATGCTGCGAGATTCGGGATCAGTCCGGCTGTCTGCATCTGGCCGAGGTGATCGGATTTCGCGGCGCAAATGTGCTTTCGATGCCGGTTGAAACCACGGAGGGCATTCGCTTCGGCGATGCCGTGGCGGCGTCGGGAGTGAGTCCCGAGATCGAGGTAGGCGCGGCGCTGATGGGCAGGGTACTGAATGCCCTGGGCGCGCCGATCGACGAAGGACGGCCTCCGGCAGTCTCGCAGGCGTTGCCTTTGGACGGGAAGGTGCGTTCCCCGCTCGACCGGGTGCCCATTCGCACGCCTCTCGGCACCGGGATCCGCGTTCTGGACGGCCTGCTGACCGTGGGCCGGGGCCAGCGAGTGGGCATCTTTGGCGGCTCGGGGGTGGGCAAGAGCACGCTGATCGGCATGATGACCCGCAACACCGAGGCCGATGTGACCGTGGTGGGCCTTGTGGGTGAACGTGGGCGCGAAGTGGGCGAGTTTCTTGAGGATTCGCTCGGCGTCGAGGGCCGGGCCCGGTCGGTGGTGGTGGTTTCGACTTCCGATCAGTCGCCCCTGATGCGGATGCGGGCCGCGCTTGCGGCTACCACGGTGGCCGAGTTCTTTGCCGCCCAGGGCAAACATGTGCTGCTGGTGCTCGACTCGCTGACCCGCTTCGCCATGGCTGCCCGCGAGATCGGCCTGGCCGCCGGAGAGCCGCCCACGGCCAAGGGTTACACTCCTTCGGTCTTCTCCCGCCTGGCCAGGCTGGTGGAGCGCACCGGGCAGTTCCGTGTGGGCTCGATTACGGCCTTTTACACTGTGCTGATGGAGGGCGACGATCAGCAGGACCCACTGGTGGACGCGGCCCGTTCGCTGCTCGACGGCCATGTGGTGCTCTCCCGCGCGCTGGCAGCCGAGGGTTGGTATCCGCCGGTCGAGGTGCTGGACTCGATCAGCAGGCTGATGCCCGCCGTCACCCAGCCCGAGGTTCGCGAGCAGGCCGCGCTTTTGCGCCGGCTGATGGCGGTGTATGCGCGCTCCGAGGACCTGGTGCGCATCGGGGCGTACAAGCCGGGATCGGACCTGGATCTTGACCGCGCGCTGCGCGCCCGGGGAGCGATGCGCGCTTTCATGACCCAGGAGGCGCACGAGCAGGTCCGGTTTGCCGACTGCGTGCGCCGTCTCGCCAGCCTGGCCGCGGAGGTGTGAGCCGTGGCCGTTTCGCGCACGCTGCGCCGGTTGCTCCGCATCCGGAATCTTGAAGAAGAACAAAGCCAGCTGGCGCTCGAGTCCGCAATGGGCGAATTGATTCGCCTGGAACACGCGCTGACGGCCGCCGCAGAGCGTGATCGCCGGGGCCGCCGGCTGGTGAAGGCCAGCGCCCGCACCGGGGAATTGCCGGACCGGCTGGCCGGCCTTGAGGAGACGCGCTGGGCTGGCCGCGATGCCGCGGCGCTGGCACCCAGGATTGCGGATGCGGAGCTCGACGTGGCAGCCCTGCGCCAGGAGTTTCTCTTGAAGAGGGTCGAGCGCCGTCAGGCCGAGACGCTGATTGAGGAGGCCGAGGCGCGGGATGCCATCGAGGCCGCCCGCCGCGAGCAGCGGGTGCTCGACGACTGGTTCCGCAACCGGCTGCACCGGGAAAAGACGCACGCGGAGCCGCCGGAATCGGCAGGCCCCAGACCCGACCCACAGGAAATGGAAGACGTGCCGGATGGAACTTGAGAGAAAATTCACCCGCAGCGTGCAATCCCTTCCTGAATTGGGAGCGGGCTTCCCATACGTGACAATGCTTTAACCCGTGTACCCCTCCTTTGGCACAGCATCTGCACTGTTCCTGTCCATGACCGTTGCCGCAGGTATCGAGATTGGGGCGGGAGGGCGTCCGGAACCAGGCCAGAGCCAGGCTCTGGCCAGTGTGCTTGGCAAGGCGCAAAGTACAAGGTGGATGGGTGCGGCTCAAGCGAATTCTTCTTTCGTTCCGGCGCCGGGCGCGGAGAGTTTCCGCTCCAGTTGGCAGTCGCAGCTGGCTTCTCTGGGCGCGGGGATGGACGGCGCCGTCGTGAAAGAAGCTGGAGCAGAGGGAACGCGCACCTCCGTCACAGCCGAGCTGGAAGAGGCTGCTGGAAGTGAATCCCCGGCAACGTCTACCCGCGACGGCAGCGCAGTTCCGCCTTTGAGCCAGGGAAACGCGCAGCACGGCGGTCCGGCGGCCGGGGTTACCGGTCGGATTGCTGCCGGTCCTCGCGGCGGAGTTGTCGCGGCTCGGTCAGTCCCGGTGGGGCCGGGGCAAGTTGTGGTCAATTCGACAGCGAAGAAGCTGGAATACGACCGGCCGCCAGAATTTCCAAACGGCACGCGCGCCGCCACAAGCAGCAAGACCGAAAAGCTGGAGGCGGCCGCTGTCGGAACAGCGCCGGCACTGGTCACAACAACGGCTGAGAGTGTTCCGTTGGCGATGCCAGCACCGGTTACCGGAAATGCGGTTGCGAGCGACCCAGACGTGCAGCCACGATCCTCGAAGACATATCTTGTGACGGAATTGCCAGCAAGTTTAACTTCGAACTCTTTCAGAGATCATTCACCGGTCTCAGACCGTCCCTTTGCGGCTATCGGAAGGACGGATTCGAAGGGGAATCAGGCCGCAGTTGGGCCTGGGACGCCTGATGCGCATTCATTGGTTGCAGACGGTCCTGTCGCGGCAGCCGAACTGACGAGCGAAGCCGGGGCTCAGGCTGTGGACAAGTTTTGGACGCCTGAGGAGCATTCATTAAATGCAGGCGTTACTGTCGCGGCAGCCGAACTGACGAACGAAGCCGGGACTCGAGCTGTAGACAAGTTTTGGACGCCTGATGTGCAGTCCCCGGCGCCAGAGGGACCCGGTGCGTTAGCCGGACCGACGAACGCAGCGGGGAGCCAGGCCGCGACCGGGTTGCGGAGCTTGGAGGAACATTCCTCCAATCCGGGTCACCTCTTCGCGGGTTCCGAAAAGGCGAACGCACCCGGTATGCGTGCCGTGGACGGGGTGGACGCGGCAACGCTGCCAGGGATGGCCACGCCAGCGCCAACTCTTGGCAACTACCCATTGCCTGACCTCCGAGCCGGGGCGCCAAACGAAGAACTCGCCGCGGCGGAAGCATCCGTCAAGGGTGGTCCGGGACCCTCGGCTGTTGGCGAAACGGCTTCATCGTCAGGCCGGAATCGTGCTCAGGTCGAAGAACCGCGCGAGACGCTCACTCAGAATCCGGGCCAGATCCCGGCGCAGCCCGCCAGCCAGGCGGTGGAAGCGGTTGCGGCTCCAATTGGCAGTCAAGCAGCGGATCAAGGTTCCGCGGTTGGCAATGCCGCCGCCGCTCAATTCGGCCAACCCACGCTTGTGCCTTCCATAGTGGAGAAGCCAGGCTTGGCTGGTTTCGGGCGGGGCTCGGCGCGCGCTTCCACGGGTGTGGCGCACGCTGCCAGCATGGTCGAAGCGGTCCAGCATGGGAATCGCGTCGTTGAGGGACAATCCGCCGGCACGGCCGCGGAGGCGTACGCGCTGGTGCGCGACCCGGCAAGCGCACGGGGGTCGATGAACACGGCGGACGGCATTACAGGAGGTTCTGCCGGCGCTGCGGCCGAAGGGGTGGTTCGCGAGGCGTTTGCCGCGCTCGATGCGGAGGCCGCGCCGGGGACGCCCACCTGGATGCATGCCGGAAGCCGACAGGCCGAAGCAGGATTTGAGGACCCGGCCCTGGGTTGGATCGGCGTGCGGGCGGAGATGAACGTAGGCGGTATTCATGCCGCCCTGGTGCCCGGTTCGCCGGATGCCGCTCAGGCGCTTGGCGGGCACCTGGCCGGATTGAACACCTATCTGACCGAGCAACATTCGCCGGTCGAGACGCTGACCTTGGCCGCGCCCGAGGGCAGGGGAGCGGAGCCGGGTGCGGACCAGGGGCTAAGCCAGGAAATGCACCAGGGGTCGGGGCAGGATCCGCAGCAAGGGGCTTATTCAGAAACCCAATCGAACTCTCGACAGAGTGCACGGGCCATTGCCGCAGCACCCGTTGCGGAGGTTTCGGCCCAGGCCGGGGGGCAAACTACAACTGCCGAGTTTCGAGGGCCGGGGGGCGGTCACATCTCGGTGATCGCCTGAGTTTCGGCGGCCGGCGATCGAGACAGGGGAGATAAAACAGTTCGCGGAGCAAGGATTCCCGACAGCGCGAGGGCGGGACAGAAGAAAGGCAGGGGAAAGATGGCGGCAATGGCAGGAATCTTGAATCACCAACTGACGGGAGGACAAGCGCTGACGGGCAAGGGCGCAAGTCCCATGGCCAGCTCGGAGAGCGGGGCTGGCGGGACCAGCAGCATGAGCAGCTCTGGCAGTTCCTCAGCAACCATCTCGGCGAATGATTTTCTTACCTTGCTGGTGACTGAGATGCGGAACCAGGACCCGACCGCGGACACCGATCCCAACGAGTACATCAACCAGCTTGTCCAGGTGAACAGCCTGGAGCAACTGATCTCCATCAACCAGACTCTGTCTACCGATCTCGGCAGCCCTGCCACCAGTTCAAGCAGTGGCGCCACCTCCGGTCAGGTCGGCGCGTCAACGTCCGGACTGGCCGGCGCGAGCCCGGCAAGCGCAACCGCACAGGTCCGTGCGGCCGGGCACAAGCCAGGCGGACTGACTGCGGCGCAGCCTGGAGGCTCCAGTGCGGCCGCAGCCATCAATCAGTTTGCACAGTCTGTTGGCGCCAAACGCTCTCCCGGCAATCTGAGTGTTCCTGAGGCCAAGCCCGCCGCCCATCGCGTGGCCCATGCCCTGGATGGGCGCTCCCACGCGCAGCCGCTCCCGGGCGGGCTGCCCGGGGCGCAATGAAGTTCGTTCAACCGCCGGCCACCAAGGCCCGCGTCAATCTGAAGAGGAGATCCACCATGCCCAGCTTTTACATTCCGCTCAGTGGTCTCGACGCCGATTCGACGGCGCTGAACACCATCGCCAACAACCTGGCCAACATGAACACCAACGGGTTCAAATCGCAAACCACGAACTTCAGCGACTTGTTTTATCAGCAGGTGGGAACTGCCGGATCGGGAGACCAGATTCAGGTGGGCACGGGCGTGCAAGTGGCCTCCAACAGCTCGGATTTCTCGAACGGCTCCATTGCCTCGACCGACGTTTCGACCGACGCCGCGATCAACGGCACGGGTTTCTTTGTCCTCGACGCCGGGGGAGGGAGCCAGTTGTATACCCAAAATGGCGGCTTTCAGCTGAGTTCGAACGGCACCCTCGAGACCGCCGACGGCCTGGCAGTGATGGGCTATCCGGCCACCAACGGCGTGGTGAACACGACGGGAGCGTTGGTGGACGTCAACATCCCCACCGGCGTGGTGATGCAGCCGGCGGCAACCACCAACTTCAGCATGACGCAAAACCTCGATTCCCAGTCTGCCATTGGCTCGAAGACAACCGGCCAGGTACAGGTCTATGACTCCCTCGGCGCCTCCTACGAAGC
>DASWZM010000345.1:0-2494 GCA_036404455.1 Occallatibacter sp.
CAGTTCATCGCCCGCGTGGCCAGCCAGCACGGTCTTACCATCAGCAACATCTTTCACGCCGGCGACGGCAACCTGCACCCGATCATTCTGTTCGATCCGCGGAAGGCCGGCGAAAAGGAGAAGGCGCGTCAGGCGGGCGAGGAGATTCTGAAGTGGTGCATCGGCTGCGGCGGCTCCATCACCGGCGAGCACGGCGTCGGAATGGAAAAGAACGAGCTGATGCCGCTGTTGTTCTCCCCCGACACGTTGGCGACGATCGGCCAGATCAAACTTCTGTTCGACCCCGACGCCCGCATGAACCCTGGCAAGCTGTTACCCACCGGCCGCGGATGCAGCGAGATTCGCCAGCCCACTCTGCAGCCGGGAAGCCTGGCGTATTAGAGCGTCGCGCCAGAATGGCGGCGCGGCTGCCGGGGTGTGGTGGGAGTCTGCGCGGAATTGAGGTCACCCCACATACCCATCGCAAACATGCACCAGGATGGCTTCTCATCGGCCGCCAGCAGGTCCGCCATCCGGGCGAGTTGCCGCCGGGCCAGTTCCGCCACGCACCACACCTTTTTCCCGCCAAGGTTTGAGGTCGTGGTTTTGCAACAGCATCCGGATGGTCTCCCGGCCCGCGCGTGGAAGCAACTTGCGCTTGACAACTTCCTCAGCCACCAGGCGCACCGTCCAACGCCCCCGCCCTTCCGGTGGTTTGCCGCGGACCATGGCGACCACACGCCGCTTCAGCGATTCGTCCAGCAGCGGCTTGGCGCCGGGCCGCGGCCGGTCATAGAGTGCACGCTCCAGGCCACCGCTGCGGTAGCGGTGCGCGATCTGGCGGACGGCCTTCGCCGTGAGGGGAAGCGTCTGCGCTACTCGCGGCGGAGAGCTTCCCTGGGCGAGTTGCCGCAGCGCCAGGGCGCGTAAGACAACCCGAATCTGCGCGACCCCGGATCGCAGCAAATCCTCGATGCGAGCGAGATCTCTCGACTGGATTCCGATCGGTATCGGGCGGCGCCCCATGCCCAATGATGCGCCCACCCGGTTCTCGACGCAACTGCTTTGCGCACCTGTTCAGACGGTCAAAGGCCGCGCCTGCCGGACCGGGCGGCGCGGTGGTTGCCCGTCCGCAGGATTTTCACCCTCCTGGAGCACCGGGTTCGAACTCGATGCGCGGACTGAACCGGGTAGGTTGCGGCCGGCTCCGGCCGCGCGGCACCGGTATTGCAATCGGTTGCGGTGCAGCCGCCGGCTGAGGACGCGCCGTCTCCGCTCGGGGGCGACCATCCGCATCGATGGGAACACTTGAGCTGTACGGGAAACCCAGGAATTGTCGCAAACGCTCCAGGGATTCTCGCCAAATCCGAGACTGAGCTCCGGAATCCGCCATCGATCGGCCACAATCCGCGGCTGCTTGCGGAATCGGGCCGGTCGGCCCTGCCATCGGCGGGCTGGCGCCTGCCTGCCAGGGCGCGGCGATCGCCTCTCGACCGGCGGCCGGAACTCGTCCGGCGACGCCTTCCGCCAGGTTTCGAAGCTCGCCGGTAAGCGGGGTGGACCCCATTCCCGGTCCCGCGGCGTGGGCAGCTTCGACGGCTGCGCTCAACCTGAGGAGCGCAGTCTGAAACTCGATTGCATCGCGAACCCGTTCGACGCTCCCGCCCGCCCCTCCGGAGCCTTCCGGTTGTTTCCCCAATCCGTTCATAACGTCTCCCTCCGCCATCGAGCGCCGGCGTACCCATCGCCTTGCGCCGCAGCGTCCCTGTCCCAGTGAAGGCGCCGCACGATCCATTCCGCATGGCCGGCGCTCCCGGTTCGAAAAGTTCTTGCCGAAAACGACGGTCGGGATGCTCAATCCGAGCTGTCCCAGTTCCCGCTCCAGGTTATTACTTCAAACAGCCGACAGCCGTTATTTCTTCGGCATGTTGAAGTCCGCCAGCACCAGGTTGATCTTCTGGCTGTTCAACGCCGGCAACCCCTCCTGCCCGTCGCCGGCTTCGTAAACGTCACGGATTGACACGCCGGACTGGTGCAGCACGTGCTGCAAGAGCTTGCGGATCGTGGCGGAATCGTCTACGGTCAATACGTCGGATTCCATTCGGCTGCCTACAAACTATCTATCGGAGCATCGGGCGGTTTCATTAGGGTGGAGCGCGAAGATTCTGATTTGGAGGGAAGGGGCTAAAGTTCCGCCCTAGATGGCCGATCTTCTGTCCGGGGGCCAGAACGTGGGCCGCCAACTGTCACCAACCGAAATCGGCGCCGTATTCGAGAACCCGCAAGACCGGAAGAAGGCCAACTGCTCACCTTCGATCATCCGGTTGGCAGGCCGGTCGATCTGGAAGTCAATGGCGGCAGAGAATTCTCCGGCCATGTGGTGACTACCGGAGGGATACGGGCGTTTCAGGTCGAGGAGATGCACCCGGCGCCCTATTCCAGCGACACTCGCGGCGACGAATCCGGCCCGCCATCCGTCGATTCGGATTGAAGCCCGCGGAGCAGATCGAGGAAG